>CAYYUU010000001.1:0-16829 GCA_964474955.1 uncultured Alcaligenaceae bacterium
AGCCTGCTCATCGTCGTTCAACTGTTCGACGTACTCTAGAACGCCGGAGAGGTCTGGATTGGTTGGTGCCGCCGGTTCGGTTTGGTCGAACAACGGTTCCGCCGAGTCACGTTGGCGTTTGCGAAGTTGTTCCTGACAACAACGCCTCGCGATGGCGAACATCCAGGCCGCGGGATCGGAAATCTGAGCGCGTGTAATTTGGTCGTACAACCGCATCATCGCTTCCTGGACGGCGTCCTCTGCGGCGTGATTGTCTCGCAGCTTGTTCAGACAAAATCGGAGCAAAGGCGCGGTGTATCTACGGACGAACATTCCAAACGACGAGCGGTCGCCTTTCGCCGAAGCCAGGAGCAAGTCTCGGTCTTCCGTAGTCTTGCTGGGGTGAGCCTTTCGCAACAACTCCCATGTCTGGAAAGACCTGACGAATCGAACGTATTTTGCTGCGTTCGCGTGAAAAAAACGAAGGAATACAAAATTCAGGAATGTCCGGTTTCGTAGGTACACGCGAGCCGCGTGTACCTACGACCAACAAAGAAACGGACGACTAGAAATTCTACGTTCTAAACCGCGCTCACTTTGAGACCGCAAGTTTGTGAGTGGCCGGAACCCCTCACAAACTTGCGGTCTCAAAGTGAACGTGGTTTAGTGAAGAAAATATAGAAAAAGAAGAGGTGTGGGCCGTCCGCGTCGAATGGATTGGTTTGGTTAGGAGGGTTTTCCAAGGTCTGCACCTTGCCCGTTCCCGGCTTGTAACTTCCCCATCTTTACTCGTCGTCATATGGCGGCGTCTCGTGAGAAGTTCTTCCTGCGGAGTTCCAGACCGCACTTCGCGCCCAACCACGAGGTTGCTATAAGGCATACAGTTGGTCGTGGCAGAGGAGGGCCAAACCAACAAGGATCGCCGGTTTTCCTCGGCAGGAATGGGCATTCCGAGAGGAAGAACGTCGCGAAACGAGTTTGCATGTGTCTCAACCCTGATGGATTGGTGCAACCAGGCAAACACAAAATGTACCCCAACTCGACTCTTTGGGAGGTATATCAAATGCGTCTATGTTGTGTGGCCGTTTTCGGATTGTTGGTCGGCCTCTCCCCCGCATCGGCTCAACAACGCACCACAGGCCAGCAAGCCCCCCAGGACGACCGCATGCTCAACGCCGTGCTCGCCCGGTGGGAGCATGCCATGAAAAATGTCAAAACGCTCGAGACGACGATCCGCCGAACGTCCATCGATAAGGTCTTCAACACGAAAGAGGTGTACCGGGGATACGCTCGTTACCTGAAGACAAAACACGCAAACTTGGCCGCGTTGCACCTGCAAAACACCAAACGGAAGACGGCGTTTGAAAAATACGTCATTACGAGCGATTTCCTGTATCAGTACGATCCGGCCCAAAAGCTCATTCGAGTTCAAAAACTGCCGAAAGGACGGAACGGACAATTGACCGACGACAACTTCCTTTCCTTCCTTTTTGGGATGGGAGCCGCGGAAGCCAAAAAACGGTATGACTTGCGGTACATTGCTCCGCCGAAAGACGATAAGTGGTACTACTACATCGAAATCCGGGCCAAGACGAAAGCGGACAAAGCAGACTTCACGCGAGCGCGGCTGGTGTTGCTGCGAAGCACTTTCATGCCCCGACAACTGTGGTTCGAAGAACAAAATGGCAACGAGGTATTTTGGGACTTCGAGCGAGTCAACACCAAGGCGGACTTGCGCGTGACGGACTTCGCGCAACCAAAACTGCCGACGGGGTGGCGATATCGTCGCGAACCAGCTCGCCCACAACCTCGCATGTCTCGCGGAAAACAATGATGTAGCCGTCTTTTCGACCGAAACGCCAACGAGAGATTCGTTGGCGTTTTTTCATTTCTACGCATTCCAAGGCGTTCGGATGAACAAATGTCGTGTGTTGGTGCGTCTGGGCTCGTTGCTTTTCGCTGCGTGAAAGAGCCCGACGATAAATACTTTTCGCGCGGCGAGAAACAACTTGCTGCGAACCGGCGTGACTTTTCTTGCCGAAAAAACTGTGAGCAACTCCTCCTCCATTCGTCTCTTTTTTCAGAAATCTTTACATTGCCCTATCGGTCCGCGACTCGCGTACCTGAACACTCACACCACGTATGACCTCCCATTTTCGAAAGGGGTGCACACCATGCGCTGGCACTGCACAACTTTGGCCGTGCTCGTCGTCGCCATGA
Organism: uncultured Alcaligenaceae bacterium; assembly: GCA_964474955.1. Lineage (GTDB taxonomy): Bacteria > Planctomycetota > Planctomycetia > Gemmatales > Gemmataceae > CAYRFQ01. The sequence goes on from CAYYUU010000001.1 coordinate 2,200, forward strand.
CGATGACGACCTCGACGTTTGCCCAGTTCGACAAGTACATCAAGGACGACCCGACGAACATCTTCAAATTCAAACGGCACAGAGAATCGATGGAGCTGACGGAGAAGCAACTGAAGAAAATCGAGAACATGACTGAAGAGGCCCGAGAGGAATATAGTAAGGCCTACGAGAAGGCAAAAAAGGAATACGATAGGCTTCTGGAGAAAGCCCGACAGAAGTATTTGAAAGTCGCCAACAAGGCCGTCGATAAGGTCCTCACGCCGAAACAGAAAAAGCGCATTTGGCAAATCAAATTGCAGTACAAAGGCTCGAGGGCTATCTTCGACGAGGAAGTGCAAAAGGCCATCGGCCTCAACCGAAAACAACGCAAGGCCTTGGCCGATGCGGTGGCCAAGAAAGATAAGGCAATGGAAATCTTCCGCTCTCGAACGAAAGACAGTTTTAAAAAAGGTAGCAAATTATATAAGGAGTATCAGGAAACTCTGAAGACGTTGTTGACCGACACCCAGAAGCGACGTCTCGAAGCACTCAAAGGTGAGCCGATTTTCCGACGGCCTGAGCCTTAAGTCGAGTAAAGCTGGCCGAGCGGTATGCCGCTTTGCGTTTTTGACAAGCCTGAAGCGAGAGCGAAGGCCGAAAAGAAAGGTCCTTCGCTCTCGCTTCAGGCTTGTCGAAAACACGAAAGCCAAACATCCTTCGCTCGCGTTTCCGGCTTGTGGAAAACAACAACTCCAAAATCAAAACGCACCCCCGTTCAGAAACGTCTCCCGAACACCTCCCAACCCGATCCCGATCTCCTCCGATTGACAGTCTGACCTCGCGGTTGAGACAATAGCAAATTGTCCATCCACCAGCACCCTTGTTCAACTCGAACAACAAGCTCCGCAACCGAAGGTCCGCAACATGTCGAATAATTCCCTCTCCTTGGAGAATCAAATAGCCGCCAAACGCGAATCCATGCGAGAAGAGTTCTTCGCGAAGTTATTTTTGCTCGGTGGTTGGATTGGTTCGACCGATACGTACAAACGAACGATGTGGGCCGCCGTGCCCGAGGTTGCCGTCGCCCGAGGTGGATACGGCCTCACGATGCGGAAGGGACTCCCCGAAGAAGGCACGAACGACCGTCTCATCATGGCCGGACACGAGGCGATGTTGGCTCAGTGGTTTCACCAACCTTTGAAACGCCAAGACATCGAACTGGCTCGCAAATGGTACTCGGAGCACTCCTACGTGCCGGCCTTTCCCCACGAAGTTTGGGACGACATTCTCGAGAAACAATTCGGCGAAGATGTTTTGCTTCCGATCGACATTTGGGGATTTGCTGGCGGGCAAACGTTCCTTGCCAAAGTTCCTTGTTTGTTTTTCGATGGACCCGGCGGAGCCATTTCGTATTTGGAACCGGCGATGTGTCGGTACTTCGCTCCGATCATCCAGGCGACAAAAGGTCGCATCATGAAAGAGGCGACAGATCGCGATGCCGAATTCGGGTTGCGATCGGCTCCGGTGGAAGTCACGAATATTATCCTTTTGCTCGCCCGGTTCGTAGGCGGTCGCGGCCAACTCACGTCGAACGACACGGCCGAGTTCCTGTATCCAGACCTCTTTCAAACGGTCGGCACGATCGGCCACGAGATGATGTGCGCGGGCCAGACGTTCGACAAAACCTTGGCCGAAGCCGAGTACGAAATGATGGAACGGTTCGTCTCGGCAATGGGCACGGCGTCGTTGTTGTGCGACCTCGTTGACGCCGAGACGGTTGGGTTGGAGAATGCCATGCGTGTCATGAAGGAGCACCCCGAAAACGACAAAGTCGGAATCCGCGTCGATTCTGGTGACATCGCCGGTCAATGTGTCCTCTACTACGAGCAAATGCAGAAGGAAGGTCTTGGCACGCGAATGATCGTCTTCGAGGACGAAGTTACGCCCGAGATGGTCCGAAAAGTGTATGGGCATTTTAAGGAAGCGACCGGCGAAGAACCGACGATGCTGTTTCCCGGAGCCGGCGGATACTGGTGGCGTCTGGTCCATCGGGACACTCTCTCGGCGGCGTTCAAACGAACGGCGACGGGCGAACACCCTAACGTCAAGTTCTCGAATTCACCGGGAAAAGAAACGATCGGAGGTTACCTGCGAGTCTACGCGGATGACGACACGTTAATCGTGGCAGACGAATCCGAAGGCGAGATGGGCGAACCGCTGTACGTAAAACTAGTCGAGCAAGGAAAGATCGTTTACGACGAATCGTTCGAAGAACAAGCCGACCGGGCCGATCGAACCTGGAACAAATATGAGCGTTGGAAAATGTCCCCCAAGATTGAAGAACAACAGCAGCGCTTCAACGACATGAGACGGCAGGAGGTGGAAGCGGCGAAGAAACGATTGGCGGAGGAATCGTAAAGGCCGGACGGAACAACAACCTCATGCGAAGTCGCGAACATCCGAAGGAAGAAAAGAAAAAACGAACCGCGGATGCCACAAACACCAGAGATAGAATTTCCCGGAGGTATCCGCGGTATTCGTCTTTTGCCCGTCTGTGCCCTGCTCTCTTACCGAAAACTTTTCGCGGAGCGAAAAGCAACTTTCTAAATGCGACAACTCAAGACAATAAAAGATAATAGCGATGCGCGAACAACTCGAACGACAAATCCATGACAACCCCGACGACGATGCTCCACGTTTGATTTATGCCGACTGGCTTGAGGAAAACGGCAAACCGGACCGAGCGGAATTCATCCGCGTGCAGATTGCACTGGCAATCGAAACGCTCTCGCCCGACGAACGCAAGGGACTGACGGCCCGCGAAAAGCAACTGCTCCTCCAACACCACACGGAGTGGCTCGGCGAATTGGCTCCGTTCTTGGTCAATGCGAAGGACATGATCGGTTACTTCGCGAGAGAACCGAAATGTCAATTTCGTCGTGGTTTCCTCGAAGTCCTCGACATTGGCACTCTGGGGTATCAGTTCGCCGAGGCCATGGCTAATGCCTCGGAACTGTTGTGGGTGCAAGATTTTGCCTTCTCGGATTTGGCCCAGCATTGGGATTATCGCCACTACGCCGAGTCGTCTCCCTTCGCGACATTGAAGCTCGAAGACATTCCGGAAAATGTCGACGTTGCCGCATCGTTGCTACGGTGCCCTTATCTGAAAAATGTTCGGCGGCTTCGTATTGGGGAGGACCAGGAGGGAGAGTACGAAGGTGGTGCTTGCTTCAGCTTCGTCCGGCGGGCAGTTGATTTGGTCAGGAAAATGCCACGCCTCGAAGAACTCCACCTGTTGTGTAAAGGTTACGACCACAGGGAATTGTTTACGTTGGAGACTTGCTCGAACTTGCGGGTCTTGCGGATGTACCACGTCACGACCGAAACTGACGAAATCGACGAGGATGAAGGCCCATACAGACTCGAGTTGTTGGCGAACAATCCAGCGTTCCGAAATTTGACAACTCTCAAATTCCACCCGCACTCAGCGGAGATGATGTACGTCGACGACCTCGGGGAGGGTGAAGCCATCGATGACTTTCTTTGGTCGTATTTACCTCTGGAAAAAGTCGAAGCGTTGGTGAACTCTTCCCATTTGCCAAATCTCCGACACTTGCAACTCCGGCTCTCGGACATGGGCGATGATGGATGTCGAGTCATTGTCGATTCGCGAATCTTGCAACGACTGCGGATCCTCGACCTTCAATACGGAGCCATAACCGACGAAGGCGCGAAGATGCTCGCCGCGTGTCCCGACTTGAAACGGTTAGAGCGGTTGGACATTCGTTCGAACGGACTCACCGAAATCGGCATTGCGGCACTGGAATCCACTGGAATCCATGTGTTAGCGGATAACCAGCAAACACCCGAAGAATTGGCTAATCGAGAATATTTGTACGAAGGAGATAATGAGTAACGTCTTCGGAGCCATGTTATCAATCCGGGGCGGGTTTAGGTACAGTTGCTTTTTGCCCTGCGAAAAGTTTTCAGGTCGTTTGGATCGTAGCTCGACTCGTACAACGCGAAATTTCTTGATCTCAGCCCTGCCTGTGCGAAGATGAGCAGCATCGCCCTTGGACTCATTCACAAACAACACCATCAGGGGAATGTCTATGTTTCGCAGCAGGTGCAGTGCGGCGTTCGCGACCGCATTGGTTTTCGCTTTGGTCGCTGTCTGTTCAGTCGAAGTCGCCAAAGCTGGCGGAAAAGGGAAAACGAAACGTTCGCGACCAAACATCGTGCTCGTGATGGTCGACGACATGGGCTACTCGGACATCGGATGTTTTGGCGGCGAAGTGCAGACTCCCAACATCAATGCCCTCGCCAAGAACGGGCTCCGGTTCACGCAGTTCTACAACACAGGGCGTTGCTGTCCCACTCGGGCTAGCTTGATTACCGGACTGTATCCGCACCAAGCCGGAGTCGGCCACATGGTCTATCAGACGAAATATCCGGGATATCAGGGGCAGCTGAATCGCAACAGCATGACCATCGCCGAAGTCCTCCACCTCGCCGGATACAACACATACATGGTCGGCAAGTGGCATCTCACCCATGCTTCGAAAGTCAACAAAGGTGCTCCGCCAGACGGAACGTGGCCGACACAGCGCGGCTTCCAGAAATACTATGGGACTCTTGCAGGGGCAGGCAGTTTCTACACTCCGGCTTCGTTGACGCACGGAACGAAGTCGCTCAAGGCCCCGAAAAACTTTTATTACACAGACGCCATCAGTGACAACGCGTCGTCATTCATCCGCGAACACAAGAAGGAAAATGCCGACAATCCGTTCTTCATGTACGTTGCGTATACGGCTCCCCACTGGCCCCTGCACGCCTTGAAGGAAGACATCAAAAAGTACCAGGACAGGTACACCAAAGGATGGGAGGCTCTCCGCAAGGAACGGTATCAGCGGATGAAAAAAATGGGAGTCATCGACGAGAAGTGGAAGCTCAGTCCGGCCCATTCGAACGCCCCAGACTGGTCAAAGCTACCCGAAGCGAAGAAGAAAGAGATGGCTCTGAAAATGGCGATTTACGCGGCCCAAATCGACCGCGTCGATCAGGGCCTCGGGAAAATCGTCAACGCCCTGAAGGCCACGAACCAGTTCGACAACACGCTCATCATCTTCCTGGCCGACAATGGCGGTTGCGCGGAAGGCGGACCGTTCGGGTTCGAGCGAAGGCGCGGAGGAATGGTCATCTTGGGCACCAACAGTTCGTTCGCGAGCTACGGCTTGGCGTGGGCGAACGCATCGAACACGCCGTTTCGCTTGTTCAAGCATTGGGTCCACGAAGGCGGCGTTTCGACACCGCTGGTCATCCACTGGCCCGCGGGCATACCTCGGAACCAACGGAATCAGTTCCGCCGCCAACCGGGACACCTCATCGACATCATGGCGACGTGCGTGGACGTCGCGCATGCCAAGTATCCTGCGAAGTATAAGGGCAAGAAGATACAGCCGATGGAAGGCAAGAGCCTCGCGCCCGCGTTCGCGAACAAGAAGATCCAACGCCAGGCGCTTTATTGGGAACACGAGAGTAACTGTGCCATCCGCGTCGGCAAGTGGAAGTTAGTCTCCAAGACGACCACCAAGAAACGAGCGAATGGCAAGGGCCGCCGAAAAGTGAAAGGCCCATGGGAACTTTACGACCTCGGAGTCGACCGGAGTGAGCTGAACGACCTTGCCAAAAAACATCCGGACCGCGTCCGAGAGATGGGATCCATGTGGCAGGCTTGGGCCGAGCGAGCCAAGGTGTTGCCGCTGAGCGTGGATTGGCGGCGGGGGAAGAAATAGTCATGCTCGCTGGAATAGTGCGTCGGTCTCTCCGACGCACTATTCGATTTGAATCTTAATCGAAATATTGAGTTGCCGTGTCTCTGGCCCGCAGGAACCGAACAACTTCTCTCGCCACTTTCTGCGGCTGCGTCACGAAGCCGAGATGTCCCGCGCCCGCCAACGTGATCAATTCCGATTCCTCGATGCCTTCGTGGAGCGTCTGCAAACTTGGCTCGGACACCAACAGATCGCGCGCTCCAGCCAAGATCAACGTTGGTGCCTGGATGCGATCGAGCCGCGGGCTGATGTCGAACTGCTCGGCAAGCTGGAAGCGGTGGGCCATGACGCTTTGGTCTGTTCGCCAACATTGGCGAACGACGAAGCGGAACAGGGGTTTCGCCTTCTGGTCCCCGGCGAATAGCAGGTTGAAGAACTGGTTGATGAAAGGGCTATCGGTCGGCAGTGGGATTCGCGACAGCACGGTACCAGCGACTCGCTGAAGAAGCGTTCGCTGGAACGTTGCCCCAATCCCCTGGAGAACCAAATTGTCGACTCGAAGTGGGAATCTGGCTGCGAATTCCGCTGCGAGGAGGCCACCAAAGGAGACGCCGAAAATCGTTGGATTTTCCAGAAACAGAGAATCCAAAAACTCGCTCAAGTCTCCGACCAGACTCTGGAGGTCGAAGGGGCGGCGCAAGACGAATGGATTGTCTTCTCCACGAAGTTGGTAGCTGATCACTCGATAGTGGCGAGATAGAACCTTTGCGAGTGGTCCTAGAAGTTGATACCCACCCGCCAAACCTGGAACGATGACCAGGGGAGGTCCTTCGCCCCACTCACAGAATTGGGCGGTGTAGTGGGAAAGTTGAGCACATCCCGGTCGTCCGAGACCCGGGCCAAATTGCGCTCCGGTTGCCGTCAGCCAAGTTGGCGAAGCCTTCACGATGCATCTCCTCGTCTTCTCATTCCGGTGTTCCCTTGTGATGCGGCGGATAGTACATGCACATCGCAGGCCAATCTTGTGGATCCTAACGTTCGGAAGCATTTCGCGGATTACTCAAGTCACGAAACCTGTGAATCATCAAAGAGTTAGACCAAACGCTGCGTCCTCAGTTTCTTCTCAAAAGTGTCTGGGTTGTCTGGATTCTCGTGTCGAAACAGCGAAGATCGACACCTCGGCGCCGAAATTTCGGCGCCGAGAACGGAAAATGGAGAGTTTGGAAGGCGAAGTAAGCGAGCATGTTTCGGGTAAGTTAGAAGGTTCTGGATATTCGCTTTTCCCTTTCAAGGTAGCGCCTGAGCGAGTATTTTTCCGTAGTTCCATCTTCGCTGAGCATAGCCAACCCGTTCTTCACTTGCCATCCTCATTGACGGAAGGAGGAAAAAGAAATACATTGAGTTGCGGAACCACCGATAAGACTGTGAAGGTTTCGGCATTTTTCTTTCGTTACCATCGTCACAAAATATTAAAAGCCAATACCTTACGTCGAGTGTCGAGATTTCGACACCCCCTCCAGCGCGGGCGCCAATTGTTTCGAATCCTGTTGAGACCGAGCCGAAGGAGCCTTTCCTCGTGAGTGTGCAAGCCATTTGGCGTTGGGTCTGGATCACTGTCGCAAAGCCGGCGACTTTCCGAAACTTCCTGGTTTTCGTCGGCATCATCGCGTGTATTTATGCAATCGCAGTTCTGTACCACGTCAGCACCGTGACGGACGTGGGAATTAAATCCCTCATGACAACGGAAGTCTGCGATTTCATTCGACCAGGGAAGGTGGAATCCGGTCCACGAGAACCCCAGAAACACGACAAAGTCGTCAAAATCGGAGACAAGAGTATTGGCGATTGGCCAGCCCTTTTGCGGACCCCGCGGGAGATTCAACAGCGGATCGACGTTGCGGGCAAAATACCCGAAGACCTAGAAAAGTTTGTCCGCCAGTCAGGCGAAAAGACCGAAGTGCTCGTCGAGTTCAAACCGAGCGAGTCCGACACGAACGAGACCATCAAGGCGTGGTATCCACTCGACCGCCTTCCCATTCGAGAGATCGTTCCGACGGTCTTGTGGTTCGTGCTCAAGGTGCTTCTTTTCGGGGTCGGGGGCCTGATTTTTTGGAAACGGCCGAACGACCCAGCCTCGGTCCAGTTTTACCTGTTATGCGTCGTGACGTTGATGGCCTTCATGGGAGGCTGGCACTGGTCGCACATTTGCACGGAATGGCCACTCATACTGGTGTTCATGACCTCGGCGGTGCTATTGCCCGCCGTGACGCTCCACTTTTACTTACTGTTTCCCCGCCCCAAGGCCCTGCTCAAACACCACCGCTGGAAGACTCTCGGTGTGGTCTACGGGGTGCCGTTTGTTTTCCTCGTAGTATTGCTCATCTGCTATGGCCTTGTTCGGCGTGCTTACCACAACGATTTCTCGTCGGACGTAGTTCGGCACGCCCTCCAAAACGTCGCCCTGGGTTCACTCATCTATGTCGCGGTGGCCACGGTTTGGTATCTGGCGAGCGTCGTGGGTCTGGTGCATAGTTACTTGGCCGCGCGAGACGTGACCGAACGCAACCAGGTGAAGTTCATAGCGCTGGGAGCGTGCCTGGCACTGATCCCGATTGTCTACTCGGGGTATTTGATTCTCTTCGACCGGCCGGCGTTCGGCGCCGGCCATGCGACATGGCCGATGTTCGCAGCGTCGTTGTGCTTCACGGCGGCGTTCGTTATCAGCACGACACGGTATCGATTGATGGAACTCGATCAGGTCGTTAGTTCCAGTGCGACGTATTTCATGGTGAGCTGCGCGATCGGGCTCGCCTACTACGCGGTCGTCGTCGTCGTCGCCCTCATCTTCAGCCAAGGCCTGACGAGTCCACCCCCGGCCGACGCCATTCGGGTCGGCACGATTGCGTTGGTCCTCATGGTGTTGTTGGACCTCGCACGAAGTCGTTTCAAGAGGGCCCTCGACCGACGTTTCAACCGCGAGAAGTACCACCTCGATCGAACGCTCCAGAAAATGGGCGATGCGGTCCAACAACTCGTCGATCCGCCCACGTTGGTCCAAGGACTGCTGCACGCCACGACGGACTTGTTGGGCGTGTCTCGTGGTGCGGCCTATTTGCGAGCCGACGACGGTGCGTACAAACTAGCCGGTTGGGTCGGTCCCGCGCCGGTGCAAATGGAGATCGCGAGCAACAGTCCACTCATCGACGAACTCTCGCAACAAGGCGTCGCGATTCTCCCGCGAGGAGAAGAACCAACGACTTCCGCCCAACGGACGTTGCGGGAAGTCGAAGGCGAACTCGCCCGTGCCTTGACTTTGGACGGACGGCTGCTGGCCCTGTTGCTGCTTGGTGCCAAGGAGACGACGCCGTACCGTCAGGACGACTTGAACTTGCTCGAAGCGTTTGCCCAGATCACTGTCCTGGCTCTCGGCAACGCGCAAGGCCATCACACGATCGAGACGCTCAACCAGGAACTACAATCGAAGATCGAAAAAATCGCCGAACAACAAAGGCGAATTTTCGCACTCCAAAGCCAGCTGCGGCAACACGAACTCGTCAAGCAAGCGAACAACAAAAACACAACCGAACCCTCGACAGAATCCCCCTCGGCAGATCGACCGGCGAACAACACGCGCCCACCCGCCGAGTTCACGAAGATCGTCGGCTCGAGTCCGCAGCTGCGGTCGTTATTGGGGATGGTGCGGAAGGTCGCTAGGACCGATTCGGTCGTGCTCATTCGAGGCGAGAGTGGAACTGGAAAAGAACTCCTCGCCGAGGCCGTCCACCAAGCGAGTCACCGAGGAAACAAAGCCTTCGTCAAGGTCCATTGTGCGGCCCTTTCTCCGACTCTTCTCGAGAGCGAATTGTTTGGCCACGTGAAGGGCGCGTTCACCGGAGCCCACAAGGACAAACCCGGGCGTTTCGAGTTGGCTTCGGGCGGCACGCTTTTTCTCGACGAGATCGGCGACATCTCCCTCGAAGTGCAAACAAAGTTGCTCCGGGTTTTGCAAGAGCAAACGTTCGAACGCGTGGGGTCGAGCGAGACCATCAACGTCGACGTGCGGATCGTCACAGCGACGCACCAACATCTTGAGCAACTCATCGAGGAGGGTCGGTTTCGCGAAGACCTCTACTACCGCCTCAATGTCTTTCCCATCGAGATTCCCCCACTTCGACAACGCCCGGAAGACATCGTCGAACTTGCCCTGCACTTTCTCCACGCGGCGGGCGTAAGGTGCGATAAGCCGAACCTTCGGATCGAGGACGATGCCCTCGAAGTCCTCAAAGGGTTCCACTGGCCCGGCAACATCCGCCAACTCGAGAACATCCTGGAACGTGCCGTCGTGTTGGCCGAAGACAATGTTGTCACGGCAGAAGGACTCCCCGAAGAATTGCACCGAAGTCTTGATGCAGAAATCACAACGCCAGAACTCGTGGGCAACTCCTCCCATTCCAATGGACGCGGGGGGACGAATGGATTTCAACGGAGCCAGCCGGCGACCAACGGAACGACTCGCGTCACGCCGAAGCCATTCCAGCGCCGACGAACCGAAAGAGACCAAGCTGAACGAGAGGAACTGTTGCTGGCATTGCAAGAGGCCGAAGGGAACAAGGCGAAAGCCGCGCGAAACCTCGGGATTCCGCGAAGTACTTTGTTGAGTCGGTTGAAAAAGTACGGAGTGATGTAGCGGTTCAGCGTGAGCTTGCACTCGACGGATGGATACTGTCGTTTCTCGTTGCGGTCATTGCCGTTTGCTCGAAGCCGCAGAACGACAAAGACAATTGAATTGACAATCACGGAATGCCCCGCAGCGAAAAACAACGAGGAACGAACCGGGACTGTTTCCTCGACTCGAGTTCGCTTGCGAAAGCACTTTTTTGATCTCAGCAATGGGGTCCACTTCCTTGCTCCAATTCTCGAAGATTTTTCGATTCATCACAAATTGATGAGGCGCTTTCGAACCAACCATCGCATATCTATTTGACGGGCAACCGAAACAGTCGTGCGGACCTGTTCCATTGGAACTCAACCAGGTGCCACAACTTCTTGACTCCGACCGTTCGGAACTCATGATTGTAAGAGAGACGATTCTTCCAGCCGCCCCCGAAGACTTTCCGGAGGAGGCCTGATTACCACCAAAACTTGGGGAGAAATGCGATGCGTAGCGAAGACCAACAAGAAACGAATCGATCCTTCTACAATCGGATCAGCCAAGTCTATGACTTTATCGCCGATGCGGGTGAACATACGGCCCGGGAACGAGGAGAACAGGCGCTCGCCGTCCAACCAGGCGAACGGGTCTTGGAGGTCGGATTTGGCACAGGCAATAGTGTCCTCAACCTCGCAAAAAACGTGGGAGACGAGGGCCAAGTGTGCGGCGTGGACGTCTCGTCCGGGATGTTGAGCGTGGCCGAAAAAAAGATCGCCGCGGAGGGATTGTTGGAGCGAGTTCGACTCCAAGTGAGCGACGCCCGCGAGTTGCCTTATGACGACGAATCGTTCGACGCGGCGTTCACGAGTTTTACGCTCGAACTCTTTGCCCTGGAAGATATACCCAAGGTCCTCTCAGAAATTCGCAGGGTCCTTCGCGGCGATGGTCGCCTTGGCGTCGTTTCCATGGCAACCGTCAAAGAAGGTGACCATCCAAGTATGTTGGAGAACACCTATGTTTGGATGCACCGGCATTTTCCGCACATCGTCGACTGCCAACCGATCAACACGATTCAATTCATGAAAGACGCGGGATTCCAGATCCAGGAAAACATCGACATGTCGATTTGGACGATGCCCGTTGCCGTGGTGGTTGGCCAAAAGGTGAGTTAGACAAATGGCCCCTAACGCTCCATGCGAGAAACCGAATGCACCACAACTTGAAATCCATCAACGAACGTGGATTTGGGGGGTCTACCTTGCTTTGTTTGCAATATCGGTTCCATGGTATTTGCCTCCCACGAGTAACCCGCCGCTGTGGTTTGGTGTTCCATATTGGGTCGTTATGTCGTTAATCGGAACCATCGGGATTGCCTGTTTTACGGTCTTTGTAATTACTCGATATTGGCCAGACGATGAGGAGCGTTCCTGAGATGTTCTACGGACCAGCGACGTTCTTTCTCATCGGTTTGTATCTGTTCACCATGATAGTTGTCGGATACGTGGCCTCTCGTTTCCGCAAGAGTGAGTCGTTAAGCGAGTTCTATCTCGCAAACCGAACATTGGGACCGGTCGTCCTTTTGCTGACGCTCTACGCCACTCAGTACAGCGGGAACACACTCTTGGGGATTCCTGGCGAAGCCTATCGAGTGGGTTACAGCTGGGTCATGAGCGTTGGGTTCATGATGTCCGTTGTTGTCGTATATCTTCTTTTCGCGCCGAGATTATATCGTCTTGCCCGCAAACATAACTTTGTCACACCTGGAGATTGGGTCGGCTATCGTTTCGGGTCCCGGCCATTAACTCTCTTGGCCAGTTTGTTCTATGTAATAGCCATCACGAACTATCTATTAGCCCAACTGACAGCGATGGGACACGTTGTCGCGGGCCTCTCGGGCGGACAGTTACCTTTTTGGGTCGGCGTCGTCGTCTTGGGGATAGTTATTCTCGTCTACGAAACCTTAGGTGGGATGCGTGCCGTTGCTTGGACGGACTGTGTCCAGGGGTTGCTACTCTGTGCTGGGTTGCTCGGAATCCTGGTGTTGGTTCTCCCGAGTCTGGAAGGGCTCCATGGAGTCACCGAATGGATTTTGCAGCACGAACCTGCCAAAGCTGCCGTCCCAGGAGGTTCGGTCGTTCGAACGTGGTTCAGCACATTGATCCTTGTCGGTTTCGGGGCCGCGGTATATCCGCAATCCCTGCAACGAATCTTTGCCGCCAAGAATAATTCTTCGTTGCGTCGCTCACTATCCGTGATGATCTTCTTGCCGTTTGTGACCGTCCTTCCCGTCATGTTCATTGGAATTCTGGGCATATCCCAGATGTCCAACATGACCAACGTACAATCCGATCAAGTGATGCCGCAGTTGTTGCGAACGTGGGCCGCAACTTCACCCTGGTTATATTGTTTGGCGTTACTTGTGCTCTGTGGAACTGTTGCGGCGATCATGTCGACGGCAGACTCGGTCCTCTTGAGTTTGTCGTCGATACTGGCGAACGACGTTCTGGCCAAGACGAGGCTATCGAACGCCTCGCAAGCCACCTTGACGAAGGTTGGCAAATATACGTCCTGGGTCGTCATGGCGATACTCATGGTCCTCGCTTCGAACCCGAAGTTGACTTTGTGGAAATTAATTGAACTCAAGATGGAACTCCTTCTCCAAGTCTCTCCATTATTCATTCTCGGAGGCATCTGGTCGAGGATGACTACTCGCGGTGCCGTTTCCGGAATGATGATCGGGACCGCAGTGACGATATCGTTGAGCCTCTGGTGGGATCGAAAGATATATGGAGTCCATACCGGAGTTGTTGGATTCTTCGTGAACGTGTTCATTTGTGTTGTTGCGTCGCTACTGTGGAATAGACCGACGAAACCAGCTCGCATCCAGAAAACTCCGGAAACGGAAATCGAACAAGCCAAGGGGTCACACCATGAAAATCGACACGCTTGCGAAGTCTGCTGAAGGAACGCTTTTTGGTCCGGAAATGCGAGACGATCCATATCCTGTGTACCGGCAGCTTCGAGAAACCGACCCGGTTCACTGGGAAGAGAGTCTGAAGGCCTGGGTGCTGACCCGATACACCGACGTCGCACACGTCTTGAATGCTCCAAACTTTTCCTCGAACCGAGTGTCGGTGGCTCGTCAGCGATTTCCGCAGAAGGAACTCGAACCGCTGTTTGACACACTCGGTCAACTCATGCTCCAACGCGATGAACCGGAGCACAAACAACTCCGAGCCCTGGTTCATGATGCCTTCGTCCGGACTGCGGTGGATCAATGGGAACATGTGGTTCAGGAACGAGTAGATACGTTGTTAGACGCAACCACTCAAAAAGGTCGTTTTGATTTTATATGGGAGTTTGCCGTACCGCTCCCACTTTTGATCATTGCTGAGATTGTCGGAATTCCCCAGGAAGACCGAAATATTGTGAAATCCTGGTGTGATGACTTTTCCGTCGTGGCCGCGAATTTCTATGCAAACATTTCCGAAACGCAGCTGTTCCAAGGGTTGAAAAGTACGCTCGAATTTCGTGAGTACTTGACGGGCAAAGTCGAGGACCTGCGCCGTTCGCCTCGGCGCGATCTGTTAACTTCTCTCGTCCAGGCGGAGGTCGACGGTCAGCGGATTGGTCTGGACGATCTCCTGGCGAATGCGTTGTTGTTGCTGAATGCGGGGAATGAAACGACGACCAACTTGCTGGGCAATGGGCTGGCGGGTTTGTTAAAACATCCCGACCAACTGCAACGACTCCGAGAAAATCCCTCCCTCATTCCGAACGCAATCGAAGAATTTCTGAGATACGACAGTCCGGTTCAATTTCTTGGGCGTGTTGCCTTGGATGACGCAACCATCGGAGACAAGACGATCCGCAAGGGAGATCTTGTTTTGGTGCTGTTGGGTGCTGCCAATCGCGATCCGGAGAAGTTTCCGGACCCTGACCGCCTCGACGTCACACGACCAACAATTCATCATGTTGCCTTCGGGCATGGCAAGCACTTTTGTGTCGGCGCCCAATTGGCTCGTTTAGAGGCGCGTGTCGCATTCCGTTCACTCCTCAGTCGTTGGAATGTAATAGAACTCGAATCGTCCAATCTATCGCGGCGAGACAATTTCAATCTTCGTTGTTATCGCGAGCTACCTTTGAAGGTGACGGGATGATCTTCGAGTGAATTCTGCAATATTTCTTGGGACGTGGAACGCGTAATAAATGAATGTCCGATTTCG
>CAYYUU010000001.1:16929-31767 GCA_964474955.1 uncultured Alcaligenaceae bacterium
ATTCTGCAATATTTCTTGGGACGTGGAACGCGTAATAAATGAATGTCCGATTTCGCAAGTAAACGCGAGCCGCGTGTACCTACGACAATAACAAAACCGGACAGAAATAAATTTCGCGTTTCTCGTCCCAAGTAAACTGTTCGTTCGTTCGCATCTTAACACTAACTCCTAATTTCGGAGCTATATATACTATGTCTACGCAAACTACTACCTGTCCACTGGCTCGCCTGACGGAGAATCACCACGGTTTGACGTTTCCCTTGTCGAAATATGGCAAGATGTTTGTCGACTTCGCGCACAAAGCACCCGGTCCCATGCTGGACATCGGAGCGGCCTACGGCGTTTGCACAATTCCGGCACTGCGGGCCGGCGCGGATGTCATCGCGAATGATATATCCACGAGCGCGTTGACCCGCTTGGAGCAGAATACACCGGAAGACCTCAGAGCACACTTGACTTTGTTGCCTGGGCATTTTCCGGACGGACTGAATTTTAAACCCAACTCATTGGGAGCCATTGAGGCTTCTCATGTGCTGCACTTTCTCGATGGTCCAACGTTAGAAATGGGATGTCGTAAAATGTATGAATGGCTCAAGTCAGGTGGCAGAGTTTTTGTCGTCTGCTTCACTCCGTATCACAGATTCATGCAACGCTTCATCCCCGTCTATGAAGATCGGGTTCTCCGAGGGGAGCGATGGCCAGGGTACGTGGAGGATTCAACCCCATATGTTTTGAAACAAGGCATCATCCCTCGACAAACCCATTTAATGGACCCGGCAGTGCTGTCTCGCGCTTTTCGCGATGCTGGCTTTGTGGTGGAGGATGCGTCTGTCTTTCCTTGCCCGCCGGATTTGGAACCACGGGAATTCTTCCATTTGGATGGACGAGAATGGGTCGGTTTGAGTGCCCGAAAGCCTTGATAATTATGGAAAGCGAATTTGTTGTGGCTGCTCGGAAGCTCGGAGCAATGAGAGTCCGATTTCGGAGATAGTCGTCTTTCGCGGGGGCAGGCCAACCAGTGTCGCATTTCGGAAAGTTACTTTTCGCTCCGCGAAAAGTACTTTCCGATCAACACGAAAACGCGGCACTGATCTATTCGCGCACCCGAACAAAAGACGACTCTCTTAAATACTACGCCTCCTCCGGATACAATGAATTGCTTGCTCCGTTGTATCTGTGGAATCCGAGGCTATTTTCTTTCTGCACTTCTTTGCGTCTTCGCGTGAGGGTTTGTCTTTCGTTTTTGCCTTGTGCCTTCTGCCTTTGCTTTGTTCCCTACTCTTTCCTGTTCCTTTTCGCGTACAATAACAACATCGACTCGTTTTTGTTGTTCAGCCCACACTTACGCGGAATCCATATGTTCACTGGTCTTGTAGAAGCACTCGGAACTATCCAAGAAATCACTCCAGACGGCAACGGCGGCCAGAACTTTTGGGTCGGCGAAGAGGCCCTCTTTGCAGACGCCACTATCGGCGAAAGCATCGCAATCAACGGGGCCTGTTTGACTGTCGTCGAGATCGAGTCTGGGAAGTGCCTTTTCCAGGCCGGACCAGAAACATTACAGAAAACGAATTTGGGCGAACTCCGAGTCGGCGACCGGGTCAATCTGGAACGAGCGATGCGATCCGGCGACCGCTTCGGTGGTCACATGGTCCAAGGTCATGTTGATGGGATCGGTTCCATTTCGCGACGCGAACAACAGGGCGATTGGGAATTTGTGTGGTTCCAGTGCCCGAGCGAACTCGCATCTCAAATGGTCCCCAAGGGGTCGGTCACCGTTGATGGGATCAGCCTTACAGTGGTTGACGTTACCGAAGATGGCTTCAGCGTCGCTCTCATTCCTCACACCCTGGCCATGACGACATTGGGGACGAAACAGGTCGGCGCGAAGGTAAATCTGGAGATTGACATTCTCGCAAAATACGTTTGGAAATATCTCGAAACGACAAGAACTTAGTCTGTTGTGGACTACCAACTCTCCACCGACACACACATATATATACATGGAACAACAACGAAATCCGAATCCAGAAACTGCACAACAGAGGCAAACCCTCTCGTACCTTCGCCGACTGTTCGGTTCGCACGGCATCCGTCCAAAAAATAAACTTGGCCAAAACTTCTTGATCGACCTCAATCAATTCGACGTGTTGGTGCGTGCTGCCGAACTTGGTCCCGATGATCTCGCCCTGGAAATTGGCACAGGAACCGGGAGCTTGACGCAGAAACTCGCCGACACAGCCGGCGCCGTGATGAGCGTGGAAATCGACCCAAGTTTTCATTCGCTCGCCATGGAACTGCTCGAAGACAAGAAGAACGTCCACTTGATCCACCAAGACGTCTTGAAGAACAAGAACCGCCTCCGCAACGAAGTTCTCGAAGCGCTCGACGAAGTAATCGCCCAGAACCCCGGCTTGACGCTCAAAATGGTGGCGAATTTACCGTACGCTGTCGCCACGCCCGTCATCACAAACTTTCTGATGACGGACTATCCGTTCGAGCGATTGGTGGTGACGGTCCAGTATGAAATTGGTGAGCGGCTCGTCGCGGTCCCCGGAACCAAGGACTACAACTCTCTCTCGATTCTCGTGCAGAGCATCGCCGACACGTCGCTCGTTCGCAAGTTACCTCCGTCTGTCTTTTGGCCTCAACCCAAGGTGGATTCGGCCATTGTGCTGATCAAACCGAATGCCGAAAAACGAAAACAGGTTCCCAACATTCCTCGTTTCCGTGCGTTCCTACGCGACCTCTATACTCAACGACGGAAAAACCTTCGCGGTGGTCTGACCGGGTTGCCAAGCGGCAAGATTCCAAAGCCCGAAGTCGATGCCAAACTCGCGCAACTCCAGATCGATGGAAACGTCCGGGCCGAGACGCTGAGCATCGAAGACCACTTGCGATTGTGTGAGATGTTTTCGGCGAAAGAATAACAAACGCTATCCCACTGTCTTGTTGAGGATTTCGGGAAGCCCGATTTTGAGTCGCACAGTGCTGCTTCTTTGGGGCGGGTGCTCGACGATCAAGTCAATCGGCGATCTTGGGAATCACCTTTTTCCATCAATCTTTTTCAACGGGCGTCGGGCGAGGAGGTTCACCGGAGCAACGCCGACGCGACCGTTCAGCTCGACGACGGTGAGTTTCGAATATCGCGTGATCAACCCATAGTCGCCTTTCTTGGTCCGGAACAAACCAACGAGTAATTTCATGGGACGATCGCGGTCAAAACTTTTTGGGAGTGGTCCTGTCTGGAATCGATTGCCTTTGGACAGGAAGGCCAACAACTCCCTTTGCACGCCAAGGCCATCCCGTCCGAGAGCAATGTGCATGTTGACGTCGAACATGATGATTGTTTCGAGTTGGTCTGGGGGAGGTGTTTCGACACGAGGCCTTTCAGCTTGTGTTGGTCCTTCAATGACTGCCAGAAAGCCCGAAAGTATCGGCCATCCATGGCGGTGCGAAACCCACCTCGATTTTCTAATTTCACCTTGGATCGGGCCGTGAGCAAGTCAGTCAGCCTCACATGCGGGCGTTGTAATTTCTCCGTTTGTTCTTTCTTGCCGTCTGCTTGGGCGGAAGCCAATCCCAGGATACTCCAACAAGCACAAAATACGAGTAAGCAAGTCCGGAACATCGTCATCTCCTTGGGGTGAAGTGCTGAAGATGAACTCAGCACGCAAACGGAAATATGTGATCCTCCTTGTTAGACGAAATGAGGTTCTCCAGAGTTTGTCTGCGACCTCTCGTTGAAGATTCCTGGTTGCTGAGTCTGGTTAGGAATGTCTCCCCGGACTGCTTCTCTCGGATGCGATGGATATAATTTTGGCCGTATGTTGCGTCTTGGTATCCGTTGTGCGGAAACTGTTTTTGGATGCGGAGCTTGTCCATCGTGGATCCTCCTCAAGCTTCACTGGGCTGTTCTCGCACCGAAGACTGCGTCGCCGGGACTCCGAGTTGTCGATACGCCAGGACAAACAGAACGAACATCAGGGCATCGATGACCGCAAACGGCTTGAACAACAGGGGACAGTCGGTCGTGAACCAATAGTAACCAACGAGCACGGCGTAGCCGAGTTTCAAGAGCATCCCAAACGGAATGAGATTGCGGTTGGTTACCGGATCGTACGCAATCGTGAAGAACATGATTCCAAAGATCGCCAGCAGGTAAGCACCGAACTGAAGATATCCCCAATGGTTCGGGCGAGGGACCTCGGCCCACTCGAAGAGTTGAGGACCGAAAAAGACAAAGCCCAGACCAAGTACGAAATCGTACACGCCGGTGATTGCAAACACGAGCCGAACAGTGGAGGGTGTCATCGGGTCATCCTCGATTGTTGTGTTTGGAGTCTCCATACCTCGTAATTCGACATTCTACCGGAGTCAAGGATTTTCGATGCTTGCGTGTACTTTTGATCGTCGTAGGTACACGCGGCTCGCAGGGACCTACGATTTCCGACCAAATCCAAAGTCCAAAATCGAGAGGCACAACCATCCAGACAAGGGCCTCTTACCATCTCCTTCGGAGCATACTATAATACAGTTCCTTTGAGAGCGGACCTCGAAGGCTCGCCCTTTTGGGAGATAACGCGATGACAACACCAACTCCAGGTTCGATTGGATTTTTGGGTGCTGGCAAGATGGCCACGGCCTTGGCTTCCGGTTGGCTAACTGCAGGCGTGACGACCTCGGATCGAATCACCGGCTGCGATCCGGTCGGTGTTGCTCGCGAAGCCTTCCAACAAGCAACAGCTTCGGGAGTCGGCACGGACAATCGTCGTTTGGTGGAATCGTCGTCCGTGATTGTGTTGGCGGTGAAACCGCAAGTGACTCGCGGTGTGCTCGAAGAACTCGCGGACGTGTTGACGGCGCAGCATCTCTTGATTTCGATTGTTGCGGGCGTGACGCTCGATCAGATACAGACCTGGACGAACTCTGCCGTTCGCCTCGTTCGAGTCATGCCGAACACGCCCTGTCTGGTGGGCGCGAGCGCGGCGGGATACGCTGC
This sequence comes from uncultured Alcaligenaceae bacterium, assembly GCA_964474955.1. Taxonomy (GTDB): domain Bacteria; phylum Planctomycetota; class Planctomycetia; order Gemmatales; family Gemmataceae; genus CAYRFQ01. The sequence continues at coordinate 21,932 of CAYYUU010000001.1, forward strand.
CGGACCGAATGCAACGCAAGAAGACGTTCGATTGGTGGATCATCTAATGAACGTCGTGGGCAAGGCGTTTGCCGTGCCCGAACATTTGCTCGACGCGGTGACTGGGCTCAGCGGAAGCGGTCCAGCTTTCGTTTATGCCATGATCGAAGCATTGAGTGACGGCGGTGTTCGCGTCGGGCTCCCGCGAGACGTCGCGACGACGCTTGCGGCGCAGACTGTTTTTGGAGCTGCGAAAATGGTCCTCGAATCGGGACTACATACTGGCCAACTCAAAGACATGGTCACCAGTCCTGGCGGGACAACGATTGCCGGGCTGCACGCAATGGAGTCGGGCGGAGTCCGTGGGGCGTTGATGAATGCCGTCCAAGCTGCGACCGAACGAAGCCAACAACTTGGTCAAGGGTAATCTCGTTTCACACCAGCCGTTTCTCCCTTTGCCGACGGAACTCAAATCACCAGCCCCAGCAGGTTGGATACTTTCTATTTTTCGGATGGGCTCTCTGATGACAGTGATGCCGGAACAAGAACGCATTTTAATATTGGACTTCGGCTCCCAGTACAGCCAGTTGATCGCGCGCCGCATCCGCGAACAAAATGTCTTCACCCAAATCGTCCGGCACGATTTACCCGCCGAACGTATCAAGGAACTCAATCCAAAGGGACTCATTTTTTCAGGCGGTCCAAATAGCGTCTACGTCGAGAATGCTCCGAAATGTGATCCCACGATTTTTGCTCTTGGCGTCCCCGTCCTTGGCATTTGTTATGGAATGCAACTAGCTTGCCAGATTCTCGGGAGCAAGGTCGATCCCACTCCGACTCGCGAGTATGGTCGGACGCATGTGAAGGTAACGGATGCCGACGCGCTGTTTGAAGGAGTTCCGAGCGAGACCGAAGTATGGATGAGTCACGGCGATCAAATCCATTCGGTGAATGGGGAGTTCATGACACTTGCGGGAACGAATACTTGTCCAGTGGCCGCCGTGAAACATCGCTCGCGTCCGGTCTTCGGCTTGCAGTTTCATCCCGAAGTCACACATACGGCGCACGGCAGTCGCATATTGCGAAACTTCCTCTACGGCGTGTGTCAGTGTCGCGGCGACTGGAAGATATCGTCGATCGTGGAACAAACGATTGAAGAACTTCGCGAGAAGATCGGCAACAGCCGCGTGATTTGCGGACTCTCGGGCGGAGTGGATTCCTCGGTCACGGCGGCGTTACTTGCGAAAGCGATTGGCGAACGGTGTTCGTGTATCTTTGTCGACAACGGTCTACTCCGGCAGGACGAAGCCGACACCGTGCGGGAAACCTTCGCGGAGCACTTCCAGACGGATTTACATGTCATCGATGCTCGCGAAAAATTCTTGACCGCACTCAAAGGGGTGGTGGACCCACAAGAGAAACGGCGCATCATCGGACATATGTTTATCGAAGTGTTCAAGGCCGAAGCCGAACCTATTGACGACGCCAAATTCTTGGCTCAAGGAACGCTCTATCCTGACGTGATCGAAAGCGGGGGCGCAAAAGATGGACCCGCCGCCACCATCAAGACACATCACAACGTTGGCGGTCTGACCGAAGAACTCGGATTTGAGTTGGTCGAGCCACTCAAAGATTTGTTCAAGGATGAAGTTCGCAAGCTCGCCCAACAACTCGGCTTGCCTGATAAAATCACCTGGCGGCATCCGTTTCCAGGTCCGGGATTGGCCGTTCGTTGTTTGGGCGAGATCACCGAAGAACGATTAGAAATTCTCCGCCAAGCCGACGCGATATTCATTGAGGAATTACATAACAGCAACTTATATCGACGAACGGCTCAAGCCTTTACTGTGTTGTTGCCCGTTCAATCTGTGGGAGTCATGGGTGATGGACGGACTTACGAAAATGTAATTTCGTTGCGGTGTGTGAATACCGAAGACTTCATGACGGCTGATTGGAGTCACTTACCATATGAATTGCTTGGGCGGACTTCTACGCGCATTATCAACTCCGTAAAAGGTGTGAATCGCGTAGTGTATGACATTAGTAGCAAGCCGCCAGCGACGATTGAGTGGGAGTGATGATGCATTTTCCCCGAGGGATCACAGGCTATTGGTGGGTCGGGGAGGAACCTGTCCCTCAAATCGACGTGAGTGAATTTCGGGGTTTGTGTTACGCAGTCGCTCGAGAACTCGGCGGCACCGTCGACGACTTCCGTATTGCCCATGTAATTCCGAATTTCCACAGCGCAACGTTGAGCTGGGAATACGACGCAAAAACTGTCGATCTTCTCTGTAATCGCCAACATTGGATTATTGCTTTTGCGAAACCAAGAGTCGAAACTGATTGGTTTCTGGAATTCGTCGATTGCCCGGAAATCACCGAACTGATTCGCTCGATGTGGGACCGTCCTGTGTTGTCCAAGGCGAAACTCGAAACGCCACTCAACGACGACCATCTGGCCGAAATGGCACCAACCGACCGAGAGATCATCGAAGACGCACAGAGAAGAAGGTGGTTTGGACGACGTCCGACGATTGGGGATGTCGTGTTTCACTTTTCGGATTGAAGCCAACCGTTGGGTCGCGACTTCCTGTAAGTGACGAACGGACGGCGGTTGGACGTCACTTTTCTTCGAGGCACAGACCGCCTGACACTTACGCGAGATCCGTTAGTGATTCCCGTTCCTGATCCGAACCGCGAGTGGTTATACGTCAGTTGCACGTGACGTTATTTTCGTCAAATCATATGAGTGAGCGAAAATCGTTTCGCCGCTATCCATTCCCCAACTCGGCCAACGACCGAAACGCAAACGCGACGTGCAAAGCCGTCCCGGTCGGCAACGCAGCTTCATCGACCTTGAATAGAGGATGGTGAACGCTATGAGTCGCTCCGACGTCCGGATTCTGGATGCCGAGGCCAACAAAACACCCAGGGACTTGTTGGACGTAAAAGGAGAAGTCTTCGCCGCCCATGATGGGGGGACTCTGCAAGACCGCCTCTTTGCCGAAGAGTTCGGCTCCAATGTCTTGCGCCAAATCCCAGCAGTGGCCGTCGTTGACCGTTGGCGGATAATCGTTGCCCGGGAAGTTCACTTCGGCGGTGCAGCGGTTTGCCTTGGCGATGTGCTCGGTGAGTTCGCGGACTCGTGTTTGCAGCTTAGTCATATCGTCGAGTGTGAGAGTTCGGATCGTACCGCGGAGTTCGATTTGTTCGGGGATGACGTTAAACGCTTGGCCGCCGTGGATCGCGGTGATGCTGATGACTGCGGAATTGAGCGGATCGAACTCGCGCGAAACTAACGTCTGGAGTTCCACGACGATCTTTGAGGCCGTCACGACGGGATCGATTGCCAGGTGCGGCATTGCGGCGTGGCCGCCTTTTCCGCGAACCCAAATTTGGAGTTCGCCAGCTGCGGCTAGGAACGTCCCTTCGCAAGACGTGATTGTCCCCGTTGGAACGAGCGGCCAGACGTGAAGGCCGAAAATTCGTTGGACTTTGGGATTGTCGAGCGCGCCTTCCTTGCACATCAAATCGCCACCGGCTCCACCCTCTTCGGCGGGTTGGAAAAAGAGCTTCACGAGGCCGGGGATTTCGTCTTCATGTTGTTTCAAGAGCCGCGCCGCGCCCAACAACATGGCCGTGTGACAGTCGTGGCCACACGCGTGCATCTTGCCGTCGACTTCACTTCGAAACGGAACGTCGGTCTCCTCGTGGATGGGCAGTGCGTCCATGTCTGCCCGCAGTGCGACGCATGGTCCGTCGCCTTTGCCGAGTGTCGCGACGACACCGGTTTTGGCAATCGGAGCTCGGTAGGAAATGCCCAGTTCGTTGAGTGTTTCTCGAACGACGCGGCTCGTCTCGACTTCTTCGTAGGCCAACTCGGGGCGTTTGTGGAGACGGCGGCGGATGTCGATGATCCAGTCTTGGATGCCGCGGGCTTCTTGCAAAATGTCGGTTGCGTTCATGTTCCTGAGAGCTTCCCGATATGTAAAGTTCGGCCAAAAAGAAAATTCCCAGACGAACTGCCTGGGAATCTGAAGTTTATTCTACTGCATTCTGGTGTTACCGTCCGCGTTTGACACTCCACTTCACGTTCGACCGCAATGCAAAAACGTAGAAGTGCGGACGCAAATCTCGTGTTCGACCAGGAATGATTCGGAAGGTGATTTGCTCGGGGAACGACTCTGCGACGTCATACTTTAGCTTGTCTTGGCCAGAACCTCGCCAGTAGAAAACGAGGACATGCTGCTTTTTGAAGTCGACAGCCTTGGCGACCTTGGCGAAAGATTTCTCGCCGAAGTACTTCTTGGCGTCTGCTTTCGTTTTGACGACGAGGGGCTTGCCTCGCTTGGCTTCTTTCATGATGGCTTTGGTGGCACGCACGCCCTTGATGGGCGTGATTGGCTTGATCTTTTGGGCCGACGCCTCGGTGACGAACACGACGGACAGAACGAGAGCGGACAACCAGGTGAGACGCTGCATTTGTGATACTCCAACAAGGTGAAAAACATGGGGTTAAGCTATCCGCATTGTATTTGAATGGGTGCAACGCGGACATGCGACAGGCTGAGAAGCTTTTCGGGTTTGGGAAAGAAAACAAGTCACTCCAGAGAAATGAGCAAGACTTCGCCACGATTTTGTTTTTGGTCACGGCTGACCTTGCCACAGTTAACCATTTGGATTACTGTTCTCGCACCAGTTGGTTGTTGATTTCCCATCCTAAAAGACGGAGAAGCAGATGAAAAAGATGTGGAATTGTTGCGTGCTCGCATTCGTCGTCGTGGCAATGTGTTCGACTGCTCGGGCTGAAGAGAATGCGGATCCGCTCACCATCGCCTTCGAGAAGCTCAAGGCCATGCGCGGAGAGTGGACGATCGAAGGCGATGCGTGCAAAGACATGCCGAAAAACGCCAAGATCGTTTACAAAGTCGTGGCTGGTGGGAGCGTCGTCATGGAGACAACTTTCCCGGGTACGAAAATGGAGATGATCTCAATGTACCACCGCGACGGCAAACGACTCGTGATGACTCATTATTGCATGGCGAAAAACCAGCCACGTTTCCAGGGGGCGATCGATCCGAAGACGGGTGATCTCGTCTTACACTTTGTCGGCGGAACAAACTTGGACGTCAAAAAAGATATGCACGTTCACAATGGACGCATTCGCTTTGAGAGTGCAGACCGCGTGACCAGTTCTTGGGCGTTCTGGGCGGGTGGCAAACAACAAGGTGTGACAAAGTTTACGCTGAAACGAGTCAAGTAGAGGGAACGAAAGAAGTAGTAGGCACTCGGAGAGTGCCTGCTATGTTTTTCAACCCTCATGTCCACAATCCCTACCTTGACGCACTTCTACGCTTTGCTATTCTCATCGTCCAAAATGGGCTTGGTTTTGATTCGCAGGAGGCCGGACATTGATCTACGACATTCCCCACCGAGTCAGCGACGGGTTGCGTCGAGAAAATGAAGCCCACGAAGAAGGGCATTCTGGCGAACAACTCGCACGTATTCCGGAAATCGAAGAGGCCGAGCGTCCTTTGAAGGCTTTTTTGGAGACGGCGGAGGGAATGCAACTTGTTGAGACGATGAGTCAACTGTCTCCGAATAGTCTGGTTCTCGACATTGGCCCCGGCGAAGGAAATACGTCCTTGTTGTTGGCGCAGCGAGGACATCGGGTGTGCGTTGTCGAGCCGTCCTATTGCCTTTGCCAAGTCATCGAGAAACGCGCCGAGTATTACGAAGTCCCCATCACGATTTATCACGTGAACGCAGAGTCGTTGGATCATTTGCCGGTTCGCGATTTCGATGCGTGCGTGTTTCATGCGAGTTTGCATCACTGCGATGATCCGGTACGAGCGTTGGCCAATTGCTACGATGTGTTGAAGGATGGTGGCAGAGCCTTTTTGCTCAACGAACCGATTTTGCAGTTCTACAAATCCAAAAAAGCGTTCTACCGGCTGCTGGAAGAAAAACCCGAAGAGTTGGGCCATTACGGTGGAAACGAACACATCTATTACTTCTCGGAATACCTTGCGATGCTTCGGGAGGCCGGCTTCGAAAGTGCCAAGGGGCATCCGTCGAACCGTTACGTCAACCCGGAGAGTTATCTTCGGCTGTTGAAGAAACAAAACGTTCCGGCGAAAAAGATTGCCACGCGAAAGGTCTATTACAAGCTCGTACAGGGACTCATTCGATCCGGTATCGTCGGCAAACCTGCGTTGGCGCTTCTGCAGCGGATGTCCATGTTGCAGGCTTACTTTGTGGCGGAGAAACGAGATCGGGCGGCATAGAAGAGAGCTAAATGAAGTATGTTGGCGTGGTTACGGCGAGGTTTCGACACCAGTTCGAAGCGCAAGAGCTTCGGGCCGGTAGAGAGTAACTCCGCTGAAGGCCCATCCGCTCCCACTAACCCTGTCCTCACCTCTCCTCTCGCATATAACAAACCAACACGACATTATCTTTTTCTTTCGCGGACAGCACCAAAGACAATCCCATGAATCTCGGCGAACAATTCGGTACGGTTGGGCCTTACCATTATCACAAAGAAGCGTTGATGGAAATCGGCGGCCTGTTCTACGATTGGGGCTGGTCGTTCGGGACCAGCAGCAACTACAGCATGGTCCTGGAACCGAGCCCCTTGAAGTTGCTCATCACCGCCAGCGGAAAGGACAAGGGGAGCCTCGACCACGAAGACTTCGTCATCGTCGACGAGAAGGGCGAACTCGCCGAACCGAGTTCCGAGAAACCCTCCGCCGAGACGATGATCCACGTCATGTTGGCGCAGCGTCCGGATATCGGTTCGATCCTACACACGCATTCGGTGTGGGGCACGATGCTCTCGGAAATGTATGGCGATGAGGGAGGGTTCTTCATCGAAGGATACGAGATGCTCAAGGGTTTGCAGGGCGTCAAGACTCACGAACACAAGGAATGGGTCAACATTTTTCCGAACACCCAGGACATTCCGACGCTCGCCGAAGATATCAAGACATTCCTCAACACCGACCCTCGCGGCCAACAGGCTCACGGATTGTTGATCCGCAAACACGGTCTTTACACATGGGGCAAGGACCTCCAAGAAGCCCAACGACACGTCGAAATCTTTGAGTTCCTTTTCGAAGTGGTCGCTCGGTTGAAGTAAATCGCACTTCCATCAACACCGACCATACGCAAGGTGGCCTCCCAGACTCTTGTTGACCCAGCCGGTCCATGATCTACGATGAGGAGAGTAGAAATTACTCTGTCCGCCTTACGCATTGCGGAGGACTCCATGTCTCGAATTTTACTCTGTGCCCTGGTCCTGAGCATGATTGTGAGCGGTGCCAATGCCCAACAAGTCCCCCAACCGCCTAAACCATATGATGGCGGGTACGGGCCAACACCAAAGCAAAACCCCATCTCCAAGGGCCCACAAGTCGTCGAGGCCCAAGCCACGAAGAAGATCGGGGAATTCACGATGACCGAAAACCGCGTTGTGTACCGCTCAGAAATTCGAGAGGCCGAGAAGGTAGTCAATGGCCAACGGGTAAGGTACCAATACGTCGTCACCATTCCCATCATGAGGAAGGTAACGAAGTACGTCCAGGTCGATGGGAAAAAGACCAAGGCGTTAGACATGAAAGGCAAGGCGGTCTATCCGGCCACAGTGTCCAAAATGCTCCAGAAAAAAACGGCTATCGTCATCACCTACAAGAGCCCGGTGAGTGCCCTGTTCCGTCAGGTTCTGAAGCCGAATACGTTAAATATTGTGCTTCCGCCATCGGTCGAACTACCTGTTCCCCACCCCCTCGTCGTTCCAGACCCAGCCGTCGATGATCTGCCAGCGCCAGGGAAAATCGATCCGGGGCAGCGGTAAGCCTCGGGACGAAGAATCTCCACCTATCTGGTTTTTGTTTTGAAGCGTTGGTTCGCCAGCGCTTCTGGTTTACGATAGGGCAGGTGGAAATTATCCAGTCCGCTCTACCCATTTCGGAGAACAATCGATGGGCAAGACTTTCCTCTGCGTGGGAGTCCTGGTCAGTGTTGTGGCCGGTGCCGAAGCACAACCACTCCCAGAACCTCCAGAAACTCCACAGCCTCCACGGCCTCTGCTTGTCGCTCAGCCCATAAACCTCAATTCGATGGGACCTCAAGTCGTCGAGGCCCAAGCCACGAAAAAGGCCGGCGAATTCACGATGACCGAAAAATGCACCGGGTATCGACAAGTAGTTGAAGAGGTTGTGAAGGTAGTGCATGGCCGACCGGTGAAGTACCAGCGCGTCGTCACCGTTCCCTACACATATGAAAAAGTGAAGCTTGTTCAGGTCGATGGAAAGAAGACCAAGGCGGTCGACATGAAAGGCAAGGCGGTCGATCCGGCGACCGTGTCGAAAATGCTCAAGAAGAAAACGGCCATCGTTATCACTTACGGCAGCCCGATGAGTGAGACGTTCCGTCGGGTCCTCAAGCCAAATACCTTGAATATTGTGCTTCCCCCACAAGTACAACAACCACCTTGTCCGCAACCCGTGCCCGAGCCCGGACCAGCCGTCGATGATCTGCCAGCGCCAAAGGTAATCGACCCGGATCAGAGGTAAGCCTCGGGACGAAGAATCCCCACCTGTCTGGTTTTTGTTTTGAAGCGTTGGTTCGCCAGCGCTTCTGGTTTACGATAGGGCAGATAGAAATTACCCAGTCCGTCCTACGCATTTCGGAGAACAATCGATGGCCAAGAAGTTACTCTGCGCTATGGTCCTGGTCGTTTTAGTGACCGGTGCCGACGCACAACCCAAACCAGACCGTATCCAACCTCCCCAACCACCACGTCCGCCACAGATCATGCCGGCAACTTGGAATGGACCACAAGTCGTTGAAGCTCAGGGCACGAAAAGGGAAGGACAACTCACGGTGACGGAAAACGTCACGGTGTACAAGAAGGAACTTCGGACGGTCATCAAAGTGGTGAACGGCGAAAAAATCACCTCCACATACACCGTCGCGGTTCCGGTGATGGTGACCCGAACGAAAACCATTCAGGTCGATGGAAAACGAACCAAGGCGTACGACACGAAAGGCAAAGTTGTTGATCCAGCCACCGTGTCCAAAATGCTCCAGAAGAAAACTCCTGTCGTCATCACCTACGGGAACCCTGTGAGTAGTTTGTTCCGTCGGGTTCTCAAGCCCAATACTTTGAATGTTGTGCTTCCCCCACAGGTCCAACCACCAGGTCCCGCACCCATGCCCGTGCCGGGACCAGCCGTCGATGATCTGCCAGCGCCAAAGGTAATCGACCCGGATCAGAGGTAAGCTTCGGGCCAACGAATTAACAACTGTCTTTTTTGGAGCGTCGGTTCGCCGGTGCTCTCCGCAAGTTTCTAACGCTCGCCCAAATGGCCCTCAACGAACAAGTCCCGAACTCGCTGGAGAATGTTCTGATGGTCCGAATGATTTGCTGCGCCGTGGTTGTTTTGGGGTGCTTGGTGGTTCGGGCCGACGATCCCGAGCGAAAGTTCCCCAAAGGCTTGCCGCCGATAGTGGGCATGATGAGCCAGGACAAGAAGCCCGGCGTGTGGCTTCTGCGCATGGTCTATACCCGGACCAAAGTGGTCCAGAGAAAAGTCATCGAGAAGGTCGATGGAAAAAATGTAGAGTCCGTTGTCGAAGAATACGTCCCGGTCCTGGTCGAAATCCCAGTCCAAGCGAGAACCGTGGACTTCAAAGTATTCCGAAAGAACGGCAAACTGGTTCCGCCCAACCAGCTTCCGAAATTGTTTCCAAAGGAAACGGCTGTCCTGATTACCTACGGGGAAAAAGTCGATCCGTTCTATTTCTGAACGTTCGCAAAAATTTCGGCTCCAAAACCCGTGTTTTCCGAGGGTTTT
>CAYYUU010000002.1:0-26646 GCA_964474955.1 uncultured Alcaligenaceae bacterium
CTCTCCGGCGTTGACAGCCGGAACGGTGACCTCGGCCGTCGCGATGCCGTTCTGGTACGACACGGGGTAGACTTGCTTGGCCCCGTCCCCAGCCTGGGCCTGAGGTTGACTAAGCGCTGGCGGGCGATCTTTACCGGGGCGTCCCGGCCATACCTCGACCTGGATTCGTTGAATCTTCTTGAACGGATCGAGACAGGCGCAACGGATGGGGACGCGGACCGACCCCTGAGTCGCATATGGTTCACCGACCTCCGACGAGAGCAAACGCCCATTCAGGAGCATCCGGACGTACGGAGCGGGAACGGCGAAGTTGATCTGGGTCCCGCGGATTCCGGCCACCGAAACGCCGACAACGTTCCCGGCCGAGTCGACGACGGGTCCGCCAGAGTTACCGGGGTGCATGCCTCCGTTGACCTGGATTCGCTGGAGCGTTCCGGCGGCATCCTTGCGGAGGCTCGAGACGGTCGAATCGCTGACAGTGATGTTGTTCCCGAGTTCCTTACCGAGTGGGAACCCGAAGATCCAAACTTTCTGGGTCTCGACGAGCCCGTCCGTTGTCCCAAGGGCTAGCGGCGTGGTCCCGGTGTTCGGGACTCGAACGACGGCCAGGTCGGTCGTTCGATCAACGCCCAGGACTTTGCCAACAAGGCGCCTCTCGTTGGGTTCGCCACTGTGCAGGACGACTTCGACTTTCCGAGGCGGCTGACTCGTTTTGCTCAGCATCCCCAGGACGTGGGCGTTGGTGATGACGACGCCGGGCTCGATTGCGAAAAACCCGCTACCCTCACCGACCTGCCCGCCGCCGGAAGTAACGCGGAGGTAAACGGTCGCTTCCTTCGTCTTGCGGACGGTCTCGGCCTTGATATTCCCCTGAGGATCGGCGGGTTTGGGTTGTGGAATCGCTGGGTTCAGATTCGGAGCCTTCGGGCCCTTGGCTTGGGGCTGAGATTTCTGCTCAGTTTTGTCTTTTTGGGGCGTGTCATTGCTGCCTGAACTGCCGACCCACACGATGACGGCGATGGCGATCAAGAGCAATCCACCACCGCCGGCACTCAACCCAATGATCAATCCGGTCGGACTCCCGGATTCCTTCTTAGATTTCTTTCTCGCCCGGCGAGGACTTCGGTCGTCGTCATAATCATCCCGACCGTCGTAGGCGTCCTGAAGAGTGGATCGTTTCCTTTGCAAGTCGTCTCGGTCGTCGTAATCGTTTCGCCGCGACGGTCGAGAGGCTCGGCGGTCGTCGCGCCGGGACGTGTTCCGGGGTGGTTCCTTACGTGCCTGAACCCGGTCGCGGTGCGGTTGCGTGGACGAACGCCCTGGTAGCTGAAGGCCCTCTTTACACTCAGGACACCGGATTCGTTTGTCTCGCATACTGTCCGGAACTCTAGCCGTCGTTTGGCAATTTGGACAAGTGACCCATAGGGCGGAGGGTTGAGAACTCATAAGGATTACCTCGGGCGGAAGACCGCGAAGACCTTCGAACGGACACAGGAACGGCGCAGAAGACGATAGTCGCCGAGTACAGTCGAGAACGAAAACGGAGAGGTCGAGAAAAACAGCTGGTGATATAGGGTACAAACCTTATGACTCGAGTGCCAGTTTTTTCCGATGTGCTTTTGGGAAGAAACGCAATCACTATTGCGAAAGAGTCAAGTTTGGAAAAGTCGCCAAGGACAAAGAACTTCTCGGGGCCCCTCAAAGCGACCATTCCCTTTACACCAAATCAGGACGATTATTTCTCCCTCCGCCTCCACGATAGGCGACCGGCCCCGAATCGCCACATTTCCTTATCCGGTGGTTTCTTGGAAAATCGTTAGTTCCGATCGTTTGTGTATTTCTACGGACGTTGCATGTCCTCGGCCTCGAACACGACATTCGCAAGCCGGTTTTTTCCTGCTCGTGTGCCGCCCAGAGGCTCTTAAAGCCTCAGAATGTCTTTGGCACACATGCCTCGAGCGTTGCTCATCAATACCTTCGTCACTTCCGGACGTTGAGTCGTGACTGGATGTTGTTGCCACGAGAAGACACACCTGACGGACCCGACGTTGTGAACGTCCAAGTCCCGAGACACGGCGTGACACTCGAGAAATTGTCTTGGGTTAGGACGCCCTACGCGAGAATCCCTGCGACGGCGATACTTCGCCAAAAAGCCGAGCGAGAGCGAGAACCGAATACGCTCAAACCGAACAGAAAAAGTAGGCGTTTTCGATGTTTTCGGACTGATGTCCGATTTGGGTCGCGTCGAGCACGAGAATTCATCAGGCTTTGGGGAACTGTTTCTCTTCGGCGAGTAGGGCCTGGGCCATTTGGTGCAACAGGACCCAGTTCTTGGCCCAGGGTTGCCTTTGCAAAAAGCGGATGACGTTGGCCTTGTCGCGGGGGCGAGCCTTCAAAGCCGCCGCGGCCGACATGCGTTTTCGGAACGAGAGGAACGCGACCATTCATCAAAGGACGTAGTCTCTGGTCGAGTCGGTCACACCGAAGATGGCAAGAAGGACTTGGCAATACGGCAGCGGATATGGTCGAATCACAGGACAACGCCTTCGGTGTTTGTGGTCTTTGAGGAGTTCCAACGTAGTTCGTTGGAGACACAAACGCCAAGGAGTTTGTTCACAACTACCGCCATAGTGTACAACGTACAGCGCAACCTCAAAACTTGCGCTTCAGGCTTGTCAAAACGCCAAGCCAACTCCAATTCTTCGCTCGCGCTTCAGGCTTGTCAAAATACGAAGGACCAAGGGTGTGGCTTCGCTTTGTTTGTCGCACTCCCCAAAACACCAATCGCTTCCGCCCATCACCCGAGGTCTTCGACTTCGCCTTTGCGGTTCAAGTATTCTTCGTTTCCGGCGCAATGAAAGACGAATCGATTCCCGTTCTCCCAATCTTTGACGTCGTCGGGGCTCATTTCGAAGGAATCGGGTTTGGTGTAGAACTCGGCCAGAATCTCGGGCATGTCTTCGATTCCGATGGCGTGATCCGGGAGCCAGAATCGCTTCACCTTGATCGGACACTCCTCGAATTTCAGTTCGCTCGGCCAGCTTTCGCTGCAGTCTGCCGTCGCTTCGGATCTGTTTTCCCACTCCGGCGGCACAGGATATTGTTTCGCATCCTCGATCTTGAGGATGTTTCCCTGGCGGTCAAAATGCAGCGCAGCCGTCGGGGTTCGGAGGAATTGGATCTCGTCATGGATGACGCCAGTCCACCATCCGTCTTCGGGGTTGCTTCGGAGGAAGTAGTTATGGTCCTCAGGTCTGTTGTAGAAAGGTTCGTCCATTCCTCTCCGCGTCCTCGAAAATAGCCAAGCCCTGGAAGGCGTTGAGCCCACCTTCCAGGGCTTGAAGTTGTTTGACTTCCATCGGGCGAGGAAACATCCGCCGGTCCGTGTCACTCGAACTCCGGACTGAGTCTATTTTCCTCAGACCCACTCTCTAGCATAACAAAAGCCCAAGGCCACTCGTCCAGGGAATTTCTCATTTTCACGGACAGACCCGTAAGGCGCGTGGCATCATAACCAACCTAGATGTTTCGCCAAATCTTGCAACCCAACTTCGACGGCGGCGGTTTCGTCTTTTGCCGTGCTGGCGCTGGGGATGGTTTTTCCGTTGTTGGTCTGGACGATGGCACAGCCAAACTCTCGCCCCACCGGTCGGGGTCGGAGTCGGTACTGTAATTGGTCGGTGAGAACCACATACCATGTGTGTTGTTGAGGTCCGGGTTTGAGGGACCCACCTCGCCGCGTCAACCAGTCTGGTGAGTTCATGTTCCGTTCTCCGTGGCCGCAAGAATTGGCACAAACGCTGGCTTGATAATCCGAATGTATGAAAAAGCCCGAGATATTGTAGAGTGAAAAGGATACGCTGGGGAGAGAAGCGCATTCTCAAAGACGTTGCCACAGAGAATATTTTGGGGGCCTTCGCTGTGCTTGCCCTCCCCGGCAACAACGAAAATGGCAACACGACATTTCTTTCGGTCAGGATACACTTGCTGCGAGGAGATAAACGATGACGTTGCATCCATTAGCCGGCCAACCGGCCCCAACAGACGCACTGATCGACGTGGAGAAATTACTTCAGGATTTTTCTGGCCTGCAACCCAACCCCAACGACCCAAAGCAAGCCGTCAGTTTCGGCACGAGCGGCCACCGTGGTTCGGCTTCGAATGCCGCGTTCAACGAACCTCACATCGTAGCGATCACCCAGGCCATCTGCGAGTTCCGAAGGAGCAAAGGCTTGTTCGGCCCAGTCTTCGTGGGAAAGGATTCCCATGCCTTGTCGGTCCCGGCAGAAAGGACGGCCCTCGAAGTCTTGGTGGCCAATGGGATCGAGACGTTCTACCAGCAAGACAATGGGTACACGCCGACACCCGTGGTCTCTCACGCCATTCTGAACTACAACCGTGCGAGGACGGCTGGGCTGTGTGACGGCATCATCATCACACCTTCGCACAACCCGCCATCGGATGGCGGGTTGAAATACAATCCTCCGAACGGCGGTCCGGCCGAAAGTGAAATGACCGACTGGATTCAGAATCGGGCGAACGACATTCTTCGCGGCGGCGTCGGGAAGGTCAAGCGGACTCCCTACGAGCAAGCGGTCGCAGCGAAAACGACTGTCGCAGCGGATCTCATGACGCCTTACATCGAAGACCTGGGTAAAGTCATCGACTTCGATGCCATCAAATCATCGGGTTTGAAAATCGGCGTCGATCCTCTTGGCGGGGCGAGCGTCCGATACTGGGAGCCGATTGCCGCTCGCTATGGGTTGAACATCACCGTAGTCAACAAAGAGGTCGATCCCACGTTCCGATTTTTGACGCTCGATCACGACGGCAAGATTCGCATGGATTGTTCGAGCCCCCACGCCATGGCCAATCTCGTCAAGCTAAAGGACGATTATGACGTGGCGTTCGGCAACGACCCGGACGCGGACCGCCACGGCATCGTGACGCCTTCGGCGGGTCTCATGAACCCGAACCACTACCTCGCTGTGGCCATCCGGTATTTGTTCGGCTACCGAAAGAAGTGGTCGGCGTCCGCGGCCATTGGCAAGACGCTCGTGTCGAGCAGCATGATCGACCGGGTGGCGAAACAACTCAATCGTAAGCTCGTCGAAGTGCCGGTCGGTTTCAAATGGTTCGACAGTGGGTTGTTCGACGGTTGGCTCGGATTCGGCGGAGAAGAAAGCGCCGGAGCGAGTTTCTTACGCACCGACGGAACGGTCTGGACGACCGACAAGGACGGAATCATTATGTGCCTGTTGGCTGCCGAGATGACTGCGAAAACCGGCAAGGACCCCGGAGAGCACTATCAAGAGCTGACGAGCCAATTCGGTGTGCCGTTCTACAAACGTGTCGACCAACCTGCGACGCGCGAACAAAAGGCCGTGCTCAAGAAACTCGCTCCCGATGCCGTCACGGCTTCTACTCTCGCGGGAGACCCCATCATCGCCAAACTCACCCGTGCGCCTGGAAACAACGCGGCCATAGGCGGACTGAAGGTCACGACCGAACACGGTTGGTTTGCGGCTCGGCCCTCGGGCACGGAGGATATCTACAAAATCTACGCCGAGAGCTTCAAAGGCGAGGAGCATCTCAACACGATTCTGGAAGAGGCGGCGACGATCGTCAACAAGGCGTTGGGTGGATGAGATCAAGATGAGATCAGGTCGCACGACGTTCATTCAGTCGGGAGCATCAGACGTCTGTCCTTCTGCGCCGTAACCTCGTCGTTCCAAGGCCCCGAGGAGTTTTCGTAACACCCGCCCCATGTCTTTCCGGTCGGTGGCCGTCAACTCCTCGGCGAACAGTTCCACGATCGCGGCTTGCAAAGCCTCGTTGGCTTTTGCCCCAGCTTGTCGCCCTGCCGCCGTGAGTTCGATCAACGTTACACGGCGGTCGTGGTCGTGAGGACGTCGGCGAACGAGTTCTTCCTTCTCCAACGCATCGACGAGGGTCGTGACGGCACGCGGGGTGACCTGAAGTTGCTCGCTCACGTCCGTCATTTTCATGGCTTGGCCACAGCTCAACACCAGGAGCAATCGGCTGCGTGCGGTCGTCGTCTCCACTTCCTGCATTCGGTCTTGCAGATAACGCTTGTACTGAAAGCCAAAGCTGGCCATCAATTCGGCCAGTTCTTTTACATCGGGCAAACCATCGGACATGGCGTCAGGGAAGTTGTGTCAATCTTGACAAAGTGAGGTTGTTGTAAATATACAATATGTATAGTTTCAAATTGTATCCGATTCCATTTCTACGACCTTTAGGATACGGAGATGCCAGCGATGTCGACAACCCCAGAAAACCAAACGCCTTCGTCCCAAATCCAGACCGACGGCCCGCAAGCACAGGCCACCCAGATTCAAGCCGACAAACCTGCCACGAGTCCGCTGCCGGACGTCCAGAGCCAACGCGAGCCAACGGCACGCCCGGTCCGACTCTGGCCGGGGTTGGTCCTCAGTGTTTTTGGAATCGTTGTTTTCGTGCTGACGTACTTCCTGGTCGACCTTTTCGAGGCAACCCAGGAATGGAGTAACTCGATCGTGGTGCTTTTCTCTGCGGCCTTGGCCCCCGCGGCGTGCTCAATTTTCCTACTCATTTGGTGGCTATTTTTTAGTCGGCAGGCTTGGTTCACCAAGGGGAAAGTCCTTGCCCTACTCGCACTGGCCACGACGGCAGTGATGTTCGCGTGCGAGGAGGGTGCTCGATTCGTCGTCGCGATGTGGGGAATCCCGGCGACAACAGCCGTGATGGTTTTGTACTGGGCGATTTCATCGTCGACGGCCAGCCGGAGTCGAAACATCGGTTTGGTACTTGTGACCTTGGCCAGTCTTCTGCCGTGGGTAGCATTTCGATTTCAAGGCTCTGCGGGGAATGCTCTGCCGAACTTGACCTTGCGTTGGAATGTGACGGTGCGAGACGTCCAAGAACCCGACGAGAACGTCAATCTGGCTTCGATTATGTTACCGAAGGCCGAAACGGTTCGTGAAGATTGGCCCGGATTTCGCGGACCGAACCGAGATGCGATCATTCCGAACCTAACCATCTCGCCCGAGTTTGTCACGACACCGCCCAAGCCCCTTTGGAAGACGGACGTCGGAGACGGCTGGTCGTCGTGCGTCATCGTTGGGAATTTGCTCTACACCCAAGAACAACGCAACACAGAATACGAAGCGGTCGTCTGCTACGACGCGGACAACGGGGAAGCGATTTGGATTCACAAGGAGAAAGCTCGATTCTTCGAGAGCCAGGGGCGGGCCGGCCCTCGCGCCACTCCGACTTACGAAGACGGCAAGCTCTACGTCATGGGTGCGACGGGTCTTTTGCTGTGCCTGGACGCGCGAGACGGTTCCAAGAAATGGGGCGTCAACATCACCGATACCATCCAGGCCGAAGTGCCGACGTGGGGCTTCTCGGCCTCGCCTTTGGTTTATAAGGACACGGTATACGTCCAGGGGGGAGGGAAAAATAATCAACCGATCTTGCTGGCCTTCGACAAGAAGACCGGCGATTTCAAATGGGGCGCCGGGTCGGGCGACACGCAATATTGTTCTCCGGTCCTCATGAAGCTCGATGGCGTGGAACAAATCATCATGCAATCCGGGTCCGGCATCACGAGCCACGATCCGAAGAGCGGGGATGTCCTGTGGAAACTCAAATGGGGTGCGCCCATGCCATCGAGTGTTGTTGCAATGCCCTGCAAGGTCGGGCCGAATTCTCTGGTCGCGGCAGTGGGTCATGGTTCCGGCATGAAACGATTGAAGGTCACGAAATCCGGTGGAAAGTGGAACGTCGAAACGCAATGGAAAACGACCCGATTTGATCCGCGGTTCAACGACTTCATTTGCCACAACGGATACCTGTATGGGCTCTCTGCGGGCTTCCTCGAATGTTACGACCTCGAAACCGGAAGCCGCAAATGGCGAGGCGAGAAATACGGTTTCGGGCAATTACTGCTGGTCGGCGACAAGCTACTCGTGGTTTCGGAGAAGCGGGTGTTTACTGCCGAAAAAGGTTTTGTTGTGTTGGTGAAAGCCGACCCCAGCAGATTCACGCCTCTCGGGAAGTTTCTCGCCATCAACGGAAAAGCCTGGAATCATCCAGCCATCGCCGACAATAAGTTGTATCTGCGGACGGACAAGCAGATGGTTTGTTATCCGCTCATGTTGGGCGAGAATGCTCCCGACGCGAAGAAGGAGTGACCCTCGATTCGAAAGTGATATATTGGAAAAAAGTGTAAAGCCACGGGGCGAATAGATAAATCCGAGTCGTGTTCGTGATATTTCGGGGAGTGTCGTCTTTCGCTCCTTTGAAAGAACGCCTCTGTGATGTTGTTTCGAATCCAAAGCGGGAAATGTGTACGCAAAAAGCACAAAAACCCCTAATCCTGATTTTTGCGCTTTTTGTGTACCTAATTTCCCGTCCCCGTCTCGAATTTGGGAGTTCCCACAACCATCGGTTCGGAGCTTCTGAGAGTAGCTCGGGCTTGTGTTGAGATCGACAACAACAGCGCTCCTGCCTGTTGGGAACCGGAAAGTCTCGAACCAAGGCGACCTACCCGAGAGCGGTTCACGCTTGGGTTGGGCACATTTCTACAAGCCTGAAGCGTAAGCGAAGGACAAGAAAGAGCCTTCGTCCCCGCTTCAGGCTTGTAGAAAATGCCTGCGGATGACCTCCAACTGTCACCAAAGCAAATGTTATCTGCTCTTAACGAGATGCACTCTCTGTCTTTTGCCTTCCCCGAGAAAGAACGCACCTCTTTGGCGTCCTTTCGCTCATCGAAAGGCGACACTACAAAACTACTCCGCCCATAACCTCTCAACTCCCCTCCTTCTCCGATTTCCGGACCGCAAGTCGCAGTCCTTCTCCTTCGAACCGTAGATACAATCCATGATCCACGACTCCGTTGTCGACACGGATAAGGACCTGGTTCCATCCTTTTGCCATGCCCACCACGACGCGGTCGGAATCGGGATTCGCGGATCGAGGCTCGTTCACGTCGTGAACCTTGTTTCCATTGATCCACACTCGCATCGTGTCGTCCGACCCACAAATCATCGTCGCCCGCTGAGCTTTCGGCGAGAACACGTATGTCAGAGCATAGGCCGACACGTTCTCACGCTTGAAACGGCTCTTCTAGTTCACGAAGCCATTCGGTTCGGCTCGCGGAATTTCCCACTTGAGTTTTTTCTTCCCGACCTTGTAAGTGGCATCCGGAACAGGATTTTTCTCCGGCGGATGCGAAACACTTCGGTCTGAGGAGAACGGCCCGACGACCCAGAACTCCAGACCCATCCCACGAATCTCTTCCTGGGCCTTACGGTTTTTCAAGAACGCTACAAGGTCGAGGAACTGCTCGAACGTCAGGTGTTTGACCACGTCATCGGGCATCAACGATGTTGCCGACGGTTTGATCGCCTGGAGGTCATTCGTTGCGATGCGAATTTCTTTCGCATTCGGATCCCGGAGAACGACTTCGTTCGGAGTTTGCGAAACCTTCAACCCCGTGAAAATCTGCCCCTTCTTCGTAAGAGCCGTGTAACTCTGGAAGCCTTCTTTGATTTCCTTGCTCGGCTCAAGAAGATGCTCGATGATCTTCTCGGTCGATTGCGTGTCCCACGAACGAGTGAGGTCGGGACCAACGTTCCCGCCGACGCCTTCGAGTTGGTGGCAACTCATGCACGCGATTTTCTTGTGGCTCAAATAAAGGACTCGACCGCGAATTGGATTCCCACGCTCGCGAACGAGCTTTCGAATCGACTTGAGATCCTTCGGCGACACGTTCAACAAGCCGCTCTTCATGACCTTTTGCAGAACAGGAGTAACGGCCTTGTTCCTCTTGGCGTAGCGCCGAAGGACTTCCGCGACCTGTGGCAACAACGCTCGCGGGAGTTTCCCGTCGAGGAATTTCTGGCCGACCAACATGGCTCCGCTGGCTCGGGTGCCGAGGACCGTGATGGCTTCCTTTTGCAATGAGAAATTCGACTTCGGCAAGACCTTGGCCGCCAGCCTCGCTGCCGCGACGCCATCGATCATGCCGAGCGCCCGGAGTGCTTGGGCTTGTACGTCCTGACCTTCCTCCGACGAACCGAGTTCTTTCTCTTCGACCATCTCTTCCAAAATCGAGGCGGCAGCTTTGACCTTCAAAACGCCGACGGCGTTGATGAGTGCGCTCCGTTCGCCGTTCTTCAAGCCCGAGACCGCCAACGCTTTGACCAACACCGGAGCCGCTTTTTGGACGCGGTTGTTAGCGATGGCTTCGACGGCCGCGATCCGCACTTTCATGTTCGGTTCGTCGTCGAGAAACCGAACTAACAACTTGTTGACGGTCGGAGAATCCAACGCCTTGGATGCCGCCAGCACCTTGAGCCCGGCCAACTTGATCTTCTCGAGCTTGGCCAGGTTCTTCGCCGGTTCTTTCGACATCCGGGCGAGTTTGTCCACCTTCACCAGATATTTGACGATGGGTTCGACCGACACGGCAGGCTCGAGTTGATAGTTCGTGTATGATTCGATCAGGCGAGCCTTTTGGTCTCTGCTCAAATGGTAGTTGGTGAGCAACTTGGGCAACGCCTTCGAAGCCGGTCGAGTCCGGAAGGCCAGAAACGTTTCGACGACGGTATCGAGGTCGCGGGCATTTCCGGAGTTGGCCAACGTGTCGAGCGACTCCATTCCTTTCTTGCCGAGACGCTCGATGCTTCGAATGATGGCGTCGCGAAGAAACGCATCTTTTCCGTCGTTGAACTTCAAGACGTTCACGAGAGCATCGCCGGCACCGTTCGCGCCGATTCGTCCCATGGCCAGTACGATCGAACGTAGCACCTCGGGTTCGCGTTCGTTGAGCACCCGATTCAACGCCGCGTGGGCTTTCTTGTCACCCTTCTTCGAATTCAGCCCAAGACCTTCCGCCGCAAGCCTTCGCATGTCCGGGTCGAGATCACGAAGCAGTTTTTGGAACGCTTTCGACACGTCCGCATCCCAAAACGACTGGACGACACCGACCGCGGCAATCCTCGCTTCGAGAGGTTTCTCGACGTCGACGATAATCTTTAAGAGTGCCTTTCGGTTTTTCTCGCCACGCTTTCGGAGTTGGGTTTGGGCCTTGCAGCGGTCGCTGAAGTTCTCGCTTTCGAGCGTCTTCAAGAGTTCTTCGTTGGACTGCTTTGCGATCTTGGCCCAGCTATCCATCTCCCGCAACGCGATGGCCAGATGGTTTTTCGTTCCGGCCCAGCTGACACGATAAATACGCCCTTTGGTTCCGTTCCCCCAGAGTTTCCCCGCGCCGCCAGAATCGGTCCGCCAATCGCAAATGTACATCGCGCCATCCGGCCCAAGAATCATCTGGCAAGGACGGAACAACGGATCGTTCGACTTCATGAATTCAAATTCGTGCGTCACGCGGAACGTCGCGCCGTCTTGCTCAACGACATACGCACGGATCAACTTTCGGAAAACGTCCGGATAATACAGCACGCCCCGGTAGTGTTTTGGGAAATACGTGTCGTTATAGATCAAAAGGCCCGCTGGCGAACCACGGCCCGTTTTCAACATCGGCGGGAGTTTCCCCGGGAGTTCGCCATACACGGCGCTTCGCGTGAAGTCTGGACGGCAACACCTCGCGCCCGGTCGCAAACGCCATCCGTAGTCAATTCCCTCGGGGATGTGCATGAGCCGACACCCTGTCCACTTCGATCCGTCTTCGTTATCGTTGTCAACGTGGAACATGTTGAACTTTGTGTCGAACGCGACGTCTCGATAGGGGTTACGAAATCCTCGGGCGAACTCGTGGAGTTTGGTCCCGTCCGGAAGACAGCGAAAGACCGCACCGGTTCGCAGAACGTTGACCCGAGCGCCGTCAGAACCTTCGACATAGTTATCGTCATCCCCCGATGTGATGTAGAGCCAACCATCGTTGCCGATCGTCAAACCCGAAACTTGGTGATGGTGAAAGCCACAGAATCCCTGAGCGATGACCTCTTTCTTTCCATACGGACCTTCCGGAGCCGTCTGCTTGTAGCGACGCACGGTCCCCTGACCGCTCAGATAGACATACCCATCGTGAACCAGAATGCTCGAAGGGAGTTCGTCCTTGAGAACCACTTTGGCCTTGTCGAATTTGCCGTCATTGTCGGTATCGCGCAAAACCTTGACTTGATCCGGAATCGGCTTCTTCATGATGGCGACCTTGCGTTTCGATCCGTCCTTGTACGTGAACGTCACCGAACTCGCGGGAAAATTACCGCCTTTCCACTTCACCCATTCGAGGACATACAAGGTGCCGTCGGGGCCGAACGTCATCCCCACCGGATTGATCACCTGAGGAGCTTCCGCAACGATCTCGACCTTGAGACCTTCGGGCGTGATGTATCCCTTCAAGCGAGGATCGTTCTTCCCTTGGTCGAACGCCTTGAACCACTCGGGCGTCGGCTTCGGCGGGGATTGTTGGAACTTCAGATCTTTCGGCACGTCTGTCTGCGTGAGTCCCCAATTGCAGGCAAACGCCAACACGATGACCAGACCTAGTAACAACCGTTTCACAGAAATATTCCTCCATCTCGGGAAGATGAGTTCGTGGTCGAGAAAAGTAAATGTCGCGCGTAGAGCCCGACAAGCGTTGGATTCGAGAACGGGAAAATTGGTTCCGGAATCTGTCTTCCAGAGTACATCGGAAGCAAAGGGAGTGGGACGAAAAAGTTGTCGGATCATCGGCTGGGAAGTTGCTTTTCGCTCTGCGAAAAGTTTTCTGTCTTTGGCACCTACCTTCTTTCCATCCTCTCCCTCTCTTGTCTCCATACGTTCCCAACTCCCATCGGTTTCATATAAAGACCACTCAAACAACCCTCTATACATTGCCATCCCCTCCCACGAATGAGGATTCGAATCGTGCCCCCGAATGTTGATCTCGATGCCGAGTGGTTGGAGACGGACGGTCTCGGTGGTTATGCTTCGGGGACGGTGGGCGGATGTCGCACGCGGAGGTATCACGCGGTGCTTCTCGTGGCCAAGACGCCGCCGACAGGGCGTTTCGTTCTGGTCAATGGTTTTGACGCATGGGTCGACACCGATTCGGGACCGTATCCGATTTCGTCGCAATATTACGTCCCCAACGTCACCACGCCCGACGGGGCCAATCGCATCCAGGGGTTTACGCTCGATCCGTGGCCACGCTGGACGTACCAAATCGGCAAAGACACGATCCTAGAGCAAGAACTCTTCGTCCCGAATGGCAAACAAGCAGTCGTCTTGCGGTGGCGTGTGCTCAGCGGTTCTCGTTTTGCGAGCCTTCGATTGCGCCCCTTTCTGTCGGGCCGAGATTACCATTCGTTGCACCACAGCAATCCGGGCTTTGCGACCGGCGTGGAACAACAAGGCGACCGGGTTTCGTGGTTCCCGTATCCGGGAGTTCCGGAGATACACGCCCTCGCCAACGCCTCGTATCATCACAGTCCAATCTGGTACTACAACTTTCTGTACACGAAAGAACGCGAGCGAGGAATGGACTCGATGGAAGACCTCATGTCGCCGGGGGAGTTCACGTTTGAATTCTCGGCGGGTGACGCCATCTTGATCTTCCACACGGCTCTGGATTCCGAAACGTCCCTCGATGCTAGTTGGGATCCCTCTCAGGCTTACTCCGCTCTCGCCAGCGCCGAACAACTCCGTCGGGAACGATTCCCCTCTCGTCTACATCGAGCCGCCGACGAATACCTTGTTCGTCGGGGTCATGGCAAAACGATCATTGCCGGATATCCGTGGTTTACGGATTGGGGACGCGATACGTTCATCGCCATGCGTGGCCTGTGTCTTGCGACAGGTCGGCTCGACGTTGCAAAAGAAATCCTCCTGGCCTGGTCGTCGGCGGTCTCGGAAGGGATGCTCCCGAATTTGTTTGTCGATGCCGGGGACGCGCCGGAATTCAATTCTGTGGATGCCTCCTTGTGGTACGTCATAGCCGTGCACGAGTTTCTGGAAGAGGCGAGGCGTTCGGAGTTTGGGGTGACGCAACAGGAGAAACATCGGCTGGAACTTGCGGTCGATGCGATCTTGCGAGGATACGCGAGTGGGACCCGGCACATCATTTCGATTGACCTGGACGGATTGCTGTCGGCGGGCGAAGCGGGCGTGCAACTCACATGGATGGACGCCAAAGTGGGCGACTGGGTCGTCACTCCTCGGATCGGCAAGCCCGTCGAAGTTCAGGCCCTTTGGTTGAACGCGTTGTGGATCGGCGGGCAACGACACGAAGAATTCCAAGAATGGTATGACCAAGCAAAAGAGTCCTTCGAAAAAAGATTCTGGTATGCCGACGGCCAATATTTATACGACGTCGTGGACTTGGACCACGCCCACGGGAACGTCGACTCCACGCTCCGTCCGAATCAAATCTTCGCAGTCGGTGGACTACCGCTCCAGGCACTGGACGGAAACCAAGCTCGCAAGGTCGTCGATCTGGTCGAGCGACAACTTTATACACCGATCGGCGTTCGCTCGCTCGCGCCCGACGATCCATCGTATCGCCGGAAGTATCAAGGCGGCATCTTCTCTAGAGACGGAGCGTACCACCAGGGAACCGCCTGGGCGTGGTTGCTCGGTCCGTTCGTCGAAGCGTGGGTCCGAGTTCGCGGATCGACGCGAACAGCCATCGAGGAGGCACGTCAACGATTCTTGCCTCCGTTGCTGGATCACCTCAATGTGGCTGGTCTCGGCCATGTCTCGGAGATCGCCGACGGAGACGAGCCACACACGCCAAGGGGATGCCCGTTTCAAGCCTGGTCGTTGGGAGAGTTGTTGCGGTTACACGAAAAGGTCTTGGTTCCGACGGATCGCGGCGAATGAAATGGTGTGTTGTTTTGTTTTTTTAGTAGCAGGCACACTCCGAACGGGAAATAAAGAAATGTCCGTTTCGTAGGCACACGCGGCTCGCGTCTACCTACGACAAAGACGACAAACCGGACAGCAATAGATTGACATTAGTCTGCATCGATGTGCATCGATGGCGATGGAATGGTCGTTTGGCTTTCTATTTCCTAATCCCTATTCTCTCATCAACCCATGAGCCAATTCACTCCAATTCAAAGAACGTTCTTGACCAACGTGTTGTCCGTCACCGTGACGCCGCGCACAGGGATTTCCAAGCTCAAACCGAAACGGTTTCGATCGGACGAGGAGAACCTGGCGACCGATCTCGTCAATTCGTTCGAAGATTACCAAAAGGAAGAATCGAAGATTTTGGAAGAGGTCAAAGAGGTTGGAAATCAACTCAAGGATCCGAAATACAAGGCCATTCCCGGAGTCGCGAATCTTGCCAAGGATCTGGTGAAAGAACTCCAGGGCGCTCAACAAATTGCCAAAGCGGGAAAGAAAGAAGACAAGCAACAAGCCTTGGCCCAGTTCAAGCAAGCTGCGGGATTGCTCGACAAGATCAAGAAGGATACTCGGCAGGTCCTCGACACCCTCGATGATTACCTGGGCGGCATGAAGGAAGCCACCGACCTGCGAGACAAACTCTCGACCGAGAACCGGCACCCTCATCCTCCTTTTGACAAGCCCCTCAGGGACCTCGTGAACGAAGCAGTGACTTTGGCCACGGCAGCCAAACACGCCGAGGCGGTCGCCAAGTTGGGGACGGCCAAATCGCTGTACGATCAGGGGCAGAAGGCCGTCCAACTGGCCCACGATCAGGACGTTGGCAGGGCCAAGTACGAACCCATCTACAAGGAATTGCGCAAGCGGGCCGTCGAAGGGCTGGCCGAACTCAGGGACTTGCCCGGTGCGAAGTCCGACCACGACGCCATCAAGCAAAAGGTCGACACGGCCGATACTGCGGCACAGCAGAATCGATACGAGGACGCCTATCACGAACTCAAGGGCATCGAAAAGGACGTAAAGAAGGCCCACAAGAATGCCCAGAGCTATCACGACAAGGCCGGCAACAAGGACTACCGAAAGGTACTCGAGGAAGCCGAGGAGGCCTACAAGACACTCGCCGGTTTGATCGAAATGTCCGACCCGCAAACGCTCGAAAGCTTCCGCAAGACTATCGACGATACCCTCCGAGCCCTCGACGGCGTCAAGAGCAAAGACGAAACGACCATCACCCCACAGATCAACGCTCTGAAGCATTGTATCCAACAGATGCAGGTCGAAACCAACAAGATGAAGGATAAGGCCGACGAAGCTCGGAACCTTTACAACGAACTCGACAAGTCCGTCTTGACCGATCTGAGTGCCCTCATGCCCACCGCCGACTTCGCCCCTTGGGGTTCGAGAGTGTGGTCGGCTCGGACGTTAATGGGGGCCGGTCAATATCAACAAGCCATCGACGAACTGGAGCAAATCAAGAAAGACGTCAAAAAGACCCAGACGAAGTACCAGGACAAAGCCAAGAAGTGGGAAGACCTGGTGAAGGACTACGAAACGAACCACAAGGCACTCGTCACCAAGGGCCAGAGTCACACTTTCTTCCCGGACGTCCAGACCGCGGCGAACGCCGTCGACTCGGCCTTGCAAACTTCCGTCCTGCGAGTGAAGGAGACGCACGACTACGACGAAATTCATAAAGTCTTCCAGCAAACTCTCAAAGACAAGATGCCAACGATCACGAGCGGCCTCGATCAATTCGAGAAGTCCAAGGCCGCTTTCGACGAATTGAAGCAAGCCTACAACGATGGGGCTAAAGAAGTCCGAGAGAAAATCCAGGAACTCCAAAAGAAAGAAGGCGACACCGAACCGTTCACCAAGGCCCTGGCCGACGAGGAGACCGAATACACAAAGACCGTGAATGGGCTCCTCGGTAAACCTGCCAGCGCCATCACTCCCGCCAAGGACACGACCGTCCAGCGCCTCAAGAAAATCGTCACCGACATCGAGGCCGTCCTGGGCGACACCCGAAAGCTCCAGCAAAGCAAGGATTCGGCGACCACGAAGCAACTACAAGCCAAAGGACAAAAACTCGAAAGAGAAATCCAGAACGCCTTGAAGATATTGGCCCTGAGCGATCCCACCAAGGCCAAGAACTATACCCAGGATCTCCAAAACGCCGGATCGAACTACGATCAGGCTCACATCACCGAGTTGGAAAAGGTCAAGACGAAGGCCGAGAACGCCAACGAGGAGAACGCCAACAAGGTCAAGGACATCAAGGAAAAGGCAACCACGCAAGCCAAAGAGTTGAAGGACCTGGCGGGCAAGTTGGAGCGAGGAATGCCCATTCTCCACATCGGCGGACACAAGGACTACCACCCCTATTTTGAATCGCTCAAGGGGGAAATCCAGGACGCCCTGGCAATGTCCGAAAGTTCTGTGTTGGAGGTCGCCCAAGCAGGCAAGCGGAAGCTCGACGAACTCAAGCAAAAGATCGAGCGGATGCAAACCGAAAACGACAGCAAGGATCCCAATGCCAAAAACTACGCCGCTGTCGATAAGGGGATCAAGGAGATCGAGAAGTTGCTCTCATCCAAGGATCTGAAGGAGTGCAAGCCGACCGCCCAGAAAGTCTTCGAGCATCGACTCAAGAACGAGGTCCGTCCCAAAATCTATGCCCTCTCGCCGGAAGCCGCACTGGCCAACACCGGCCCACTCAAGGAGTTCAAGAAAGAAATCGCCGCAGCCATTCGCGAGGCCCAAAAGCGAACCGAACAACGGAAGACGCTCAACGAGGACGGCGAGAAGTTGCTCAAGGAACTTGAAGAGTTGGACAAAAAATCCGCCTTCCGGAAGCAACTCGAAGACCAAATCAAGGGAGCCATGAAGCCCGGCGAAGACAAGGAAGAAACGGCCATCTTGAACATGAAAAATTACGAGAGACAAATATCGCAGGCCAAGGACCCACAGAACTTGCTGATCCTTGAACAGGTCGCCCACCAACGAGAGTTCGAGGCCGAAAAGCAAAAGGCCGCGTGGGAAGCGAACAAGAAGATTTACGAGGAGACGACCAAGAAAGACCTCGAAGAAGCGTACAACGAGGCCGAGAAAAAGACCCGCGACGGGGCCCGTTATAAAGAAGCGGGACAGTTGTACAAGGAGGCCCTCAAGCACGCCAAGAAGGAAAACTACCTTGCCGCCAATCAGACGATCGAGGAGGCCACCTCCGCGGCCCTAACGTTCATCGCGAGTCCTCAGGGCGACAACTTCACGGCGCGAGGCAAACTGCCGAAAATCTACAAAGGATGGCAGCAAGCTGTCTCGGCCTTTTTGGCGAACATCTCGGCACTCAAGAAGAAGATCACCGAAGTCGCGGCGACCGACCCGAGCGTCGATCCCAAGAATGCCATCGCGGCGCTGGATCTGGCGGCCCGGTCGTTCGACGCCCGGATGTTCGACCAGACCATCAAGGACATCACCGACAAGGACGCGACCTTGACAAAGATCCGCGTGGCCAAAGAAAACGGATTACGGTATCTGCGCCAATATCGCAACGTGCTGGACACCGATCCGGTCATCGAACACCTGCGCGAGAATCCGTTTACCCAGTTCACGACCGTCATGTTGGAAGACAAGATTCGGGATTTTGAATTGAGCCTGCTTCGTTCGTAAAGGCCCACCTCGCTCGAATGGTCGAATGAGTTTCTACCAACTCGAAGCGCGAGGGAACAGGGAACAGAAAGACTCCCTCGTTCGCAGCATTATTGGCTCCGGCCCGCCACGCATCCCTTTTGTGCCAAAAGGCTGCGGGCGGACCTACGCGGATCGGGCTGGTGTCAGACAAGGCCAACAAGAGGCAACGTCCTCGCACAGACTATCCCCACACAACTCATCAAGGACATGGCCCCATGGCTCTCGACGATAAACAAAAACAGTGGCTCACCAGACTCAACGCCAAAGCCACGGCCAAGCAAGCTCTCGACAAACGCCGCGCCGAGAAGGAAGCCCTCACTCTACAGGTGCGTCATCAAATCTCGGAAGACGGCGACTGGTTGTTCGAGAGGATGAACCTCGAGGTCTCCGACGGTAAACACACCCAGCGGGTCCTCAATTATGGGTTGCGGGATCAGACAACTGAGTTCGACCTCGACGAAATGCTCGATGGCTATGCCCTCGAAAGTGAGGAGGACTTGGCCAAGCATGCCGAGGCGGGACGGTTCTTGAATTTGATGGTCAAGAACTTCGACAAGGAAGTCGACGAACTCGACGAGAACGGACAACCGACGGGAAAGAAGGTTCCCCTCTTTTCGAAGGAGGAACTGGCCGAGGAATATTATCGTCCACTCGTGCGCGAAGGCCTCATGCCCGAAACGATGGTGCCAAACGAGTTTAGCGAAACGAAGGAGATGCTCACCGGCTCTATGGAAGCCTACCAGGAACGTCTCAACGAAGAATATGCCGGTGGGAAGAAGGGCTTCCTCAAACGCATGTGGGCCGAGAACGGTGGCGTCGCGAAGTCGTTATTTAATGGTGCCGTGTCTGTCACGGGGAGCATCAACGACCTGAACAGCATCAACAGCATGAAGCCCTCGGACTTCGATCCGAAGTGGGGGAACTTTACCGACGGCCAAGCCGGGAATCGATTCACCGATGTGTTCCTCGGAAAGGAAGATTCCGCCACGGGGGACCGCGACCGGGGTTTTGGATACGGGCTGGGTCTGACGACGTTGGGCCTCGGTCTCCTTTCTCTGGGGGACGACGCCAAGGATTCCATCAAAGACGAAGGCAAAGCCATCAAGACCCAAATTGGCCTTGGGAAGTCGGATCCGGAATCGTCTACCGAACAGCCGAACCCACGGATCCTGCTGGCAGGCAAGTTGGCCCAGACGATCACTTGCCAGACTGGCATGGCCGTCGGTGAGTTACTCAAAGAAGGCGGCCTCGGCATCGTCGCGAGTTCGACGTTCAATGCCCTCCTCGACACCTCCAAGATCACCAAATCGATCGCCGCGGATGCCGTCGATGCGAGTCACGTCAAGGCCATCATCGACGTCTTGGTGGACGCCGTGAGTAAGACGTTTGCGTCCGTCGACCCGAAAACGGGCAACAGCACGACCGTCCTGACCCAGGCAGGGACGGCGGCGAGTACGGCCTTGAAGAACGCCTTGAATTCGAAGAAGGGCAACATCCTCGCCGAACTCCAAAAGACCGACGACTTCGATCCCAATAAGGTCCTGGCTCCTTTCGTGACCGGCGCGTCCGACGTGTCCAAGATTTCGACCGACGCCCTCAACCAACTGTTGGCCAACGATACCGTGGCCGATTCGATCCGATTGCGGATGAGCAAGACCATGAACGACGCCGTCCAAAAAGAAGAGGAGGAAGATCGCAAAAGAGAAGAGGCCGAGTGGGAGTCCATCAAGAACGAACAGAGCGACCGATTGCGGGCCGGCAAACTCGAAAGGAAAATCTTGTCCCTGCAACGCAAACGACGCTGGATTAGCATGGGAGCGGGGATCACCAACATGGGTCTGAGCATGGCCACCAAGGCATTCGGCCCTTTGGCGATTGCTGGTACGTTGTTCAAGATGATCCTGGCCATCAAGGACGCCATCGCACACACCACCGACTTCATTAAATGGCACAACTCCCAGAGGGACATGTTCCGGGCCGCGAGTCCGTATTCGGCTCCGCTCGCCAACTTCATCGACAACGCCGCGTTGCAGGCCATCCACGCCGAAATGACCGCCGCCGTCGAAGCCGTGAACATGCTCGGGGCCATCATCGAGTGTGCTGGAGGACACATCGGTGTGGCCGTCGGGAAAGGACTTCAAGCAGGTGCAACGATTGCCGGGGCCATCGAAAACATCCTCTACGAAGCGAAGAAACGCTATAACCTGGAGATGGCCTGGCAGTCGTACAAGCTCGCGATGGTCCGGCCCGAGAACCGCAAACTTGGCCTCATCGCCATGAAGAAAAATCCAACGCTGGCCAAGTACGCCGTGGCCTGGGGCGCGGTCATCAAGAAGGATCCACTCGTGAGCGATTTCATGGCCCGGTGCGGACTCGACGCCGACACCCTGAAGGACCCCAAGGCGAACGTCAGTAAAGTCGTAACCTACCTGGAAGCTCGGATGCCCGAAGACATCACGGTCACAGGTCGCAAGGGCGTGACGACCGACTGGGCACCAGGCACGATCGAACTGACTGTCGCGTGCTGGACGGCAACAAAGAAACGGGGCGAGACCAAGGCAGAACTGGTCGTCGTGGAAACGCCGGTTCTGGAATCGACCCTGGCCAGGTTCGACACGCTCTACAAATCGACGAAGAACGCCCCAGACCGAAACGCGACTCAGGCCAAGAACGACGCCAAGGCGTGTTACGAGATGATCAACACGATCCTTGCCGAGTTGAATGGCTACAAGGCGATTCGGTCCGATTCGAAGAAGAAACTTCCTCATCGCCAGATGGAGGACCTCGTGGGTGAGTTCAAGGCCATTGCCCAGGAACGTTTGGAAGAGATTCAGGGTTGGCCGAAGTCGTGATTTTCACGAAGGCCATGCCGGAGAAGGGCGCCGGCAGTTGTCTTCCGCTGCTATTCCTCCGACTCGGTCGACCGAGCCGGAACACCCGTTCCCAAGCGACCAATCCCGTCGCCCCACCTCCCGGCGTTCGGCGACGAGACTTTCTGTCTTCCTTCGCGTCTCGTTCGTCTTCGCCCCACTCCGAACGTCCTCACCTTTTCTATATCGTTTCGAAGCCGGCGCTAGACATCGCCATCCCACGCACCTAAAGTAATCCCCGGTATCAGGATTTTTTAGGTTGTCGAGGAACGCACGATGAAGCACATACCCTGGTTTGGGTTGGTGACGCTGCTGCCATTTTTTCTGGCGTCATCGTCCAGCGCGCAGGAAGTCAAGCCGCTCGTCAAGAAGATCGAAGCCATTGGCAAGAACGGGAAAGGTCTCGTCGAAGCCCAGAAGGCATGGAAGAAACTCAGCCAGATGGGTCCCGAGTCCTTGACCGATATTCTCGGTGCCATCAACAACGAGAACATCATTGCCGCCAACTATCTCAACGCGGCCGTCGAGGCGATTGCCAGCCGGACGTTGCGTCAAGGCAAAAAATTGCCCGTGGAAGATCTCGAGAAATTCGTAAACAAACGCAAGAACGACGGAAAGGGACGCTACGTCGCCTACCAGTGGCTCCTCAAAGTCGATCCGACGGCGAAGCGTCGATTGTTGCCGAACATGCTCGATGATCCGGGCCGTTCGTTACGCCGCGAGGCCGTCCAGGTCAAGTTGACCAAGGCCAACGAACTGTTGAAGAACGAAGAGAAGGACGCCGCGAAAGCCGTCCTGATGTCCGTCGCCGAGCACGTCCGCGACCTGGATCAAATCGTTGCTTTGGCCCGAGGGTTGGAAAAAGTCGGGAAGGACATCGACTTGCGAAAACGCCTCGGGTTCCTCAACGAATGGGCCATTGTCGGGCCGTTCGACAACACCGACAAGACGGCCTATCGAAAGACGTTCGCACCCGAGAAGAACACCAAGGCCGGAGCCGTCTACGAAGGCAAGAACGACAAGAAGGTCCGTTGGCAACTCGTCAAAGCGAAAGACGGGAAGAACAACCGCAGTTCGTTGGGCGGGATCGCTCTGGTCGACTTCAATGATCACATCAAGCAGAAGGACGGCAAAAACCTCCACGACGTGACGGGCTACGCCATGGCCGTGATCGAAAGCCCAAAAGCGATGCCTGCCGAGTTCCGCTCGGCCAGTTACAACGCCATCCAAATCTTCCTCAACGGCCAGAAAATTTATGGCAAGGAAGAATATCATCACGGAGCCGCGCCCGACCAACACGTCGGACGCGGGATGCTCAAGGAAGGCAAGAACATCATCCTCGTGAAGGTTTTGCAGAATAACCAATCGCAGTCCTGGGCCCAGAACTGGAACTTCAACCTTCGCGTTTGTGATCGACTCGGCGGGGCTTTGCCGGTCCGAAACGTCACAGCCGAGGTCTTCAAGCAAGGAAAGTAATCGCCATGAAATATATCCTCTACATTACAACATTCGTCTTGCTTCCTTCCTCGAGTTGGGCCGAGGACTGGCCACAGTTCCACGGCCCCAAGGGAACCGGTGTCTCGAAAGAAAAGAATCTACCAACGAATTGGTCGAAGAACAAAGGGATTGCGTGGAAGGCCGACTTGCCGGGGCGAGGTCTGAGCAACCCGGTCATCGCCGACGGGCGTGTCTACGTTACGGCGTGTAGTGGCCCCGACCAAAAACGCCTGCACTTGGTATGCTTCGACGAGAAGACCGGCAAGAAATTGTGGGAGCGAAAATTCTGGGGAACGGGCAGCAACGTCTGTCACCCGAGTACTTCGATGGCCGCCCCGAGTCCGGTCACCGATGGCAAGAACGTTTACGCCATGTGGGGCACGTACGACATCGTCGGCCTCGACAAAGACGGCAACCTGTTGTGGTATCGGCCACTGGTCCAAGATTACCCGACCTTGGCTTGTGGAGTGGGCCACGCGGCGTCTCCCACGCTTCACAAGGGAACGCTCATCGTTCCGCTCGAAAATGCCGGTCAGTCGTTGATTCTTGGACTCAAGGCCAAGACCGGACAGACCCAATGGACCAGCGCTCGCAAGAGCGAGATCAACTTCGTGACTCCGACCGTCATCCGACGCGACGGCAAGCCGGAGGTGATCGTCCAGTCCCGTTGGAATTGTGCCGGGATCGATCCGAGGAACGGCAAGGTCCGTTGGGAAGCCACGCCGAGCGAAACCATGTCGCCGGTCAACACTCCGATCTTTCACAACGGGATGGTCCTGACGGCGGCACGAGAAGGCCCGGCGTTCTTCTATGCCCTCCGACCCAGTGCCGACAAGTCCTCGCCGGAGATCGTCTGGAAGTCCCGCAAGATCCGGATCAACTACGTGTCTCCGCTCGTCTACAAAGGCACGCTCTACACCTTGAGCGACCGCGGAATCCTGACGTCTTATGACCCAAGCACCGGGAAAGAGATTGATTCTCTGAGAGTTCCGGGAGTCTATTGGGGATCGATGGTCGCGGCAGACGGCAAGCTCTACATGGTCAACAACAAAGGGGTCACGAGCGTCGTCAAGGTCGGTGACAATATGAAAGTCATCGCTCGCAACGATATCGATGACCGAATCGTGACGACGCCGGCCATCGCCAACGGACGCATTTATCTTCGCTCCGATAACATGAACGGAACGGGAACGTTGTACGCCATCGGGAAGAAGTAAGCCCGAGAAGCTTTTGCAGATCGCGACAGCGGCGTCTTCGTGCGCCGCTGTTTTTCTATCTGACCTCTCCCATACTCGAAGGAGACACATGATGCGAACTTCGAACCGCCGTCAGTTCCTCACAGCCGGTCTTGGCGTGGGAACGATCGCAGCCATCTCCGCCACGGATGCCGAAGGTATCGAGCCGATCCGACGCGGCGGATGTCCGCGAGTGCGACTGAGTCTTGCGGCCTACAGCTATCGGAGTTACCTGAACCTTCGACGTCGCCCTCGGCCCACGATGGACTTGGCCGACTTCATCAGCGACGCCGCGAGAATGCCACTCGACGCCGTCGAACTCACGAGCTACTACGCGCCGAGCACAACAACGGCGTATCTGACGGGGCTCAAGAGACAGTGTATTCGGCTCGGTCTCGACGTCAGCGGAACGGCAGTCCGCAACGACTTTTGCTCGTCCGACCGCCAACAACGACAACGCGATATTCAACACGTCAAGAATTGGATCGAACACACTTCGCTGCTCGGCGGAAAGACGATCCGGATCTTTGCCGGGAACGTTCCGCGAGGCGAGGCCGTCGCGCGAGCCCGGACTCGTTGCGTCGAGGGAATCCAGGAAGTGTGCGACCACGCGGGTGGCTTCGGTGTCTACGTGGCTTTGGAAAATCATGGAGGAATCACTGCGTCGTCAGACGAAATGTTGGCGATCGTCCGGGCCGTTCGCCACGACTGGTTCGGCGTGAATCTCGACACCGGGAACTTTCGCACGGCCGACCCGTATTCGGACCTGGAGAAAATCGCTCCGTATGCCGTCAATGTCCAGTTGAAGACGGAAATTCAGAGGGCCGGCCGAGCCAAGGAAGACGCCGACATTCCGCGGCTGTTAGGAATCCTCAAGCGTTCGAGCTACCGCGGGTATCTCGTGTTGGAATACGAGGCGAGCGGCGAACCGCGGGAAGAAGTGCCGAGGGAGTTGGCGAGATTGGAACGATTGGTCCAGCGAGCAGATTTGAGATGACGTCCGGGGCATTCAGAGATGATTGCTTTTCGTTCGGAGCGTCCTCACTCCTAGCGCCGCCCCTGGTTTCGTCGTTGGCGGTCGATCAACCTCCTTCGTCCAATCATCGTGACGAACGCCATTTCGTTCGGTAGAGAAGTGGCCAAGAAATTTTCGTGGATGTCTGGAAACGCTTCTCGGTTCGCTCCTGAGAAAGTGTCCGAAACGACGTTCCCACTGGACAATTCTTCCAACCCGAATACGATATATAACTTCTTCCAAATCGTGAAACGAACTCGGCAAGCACTGCAAAACTCGAAACCGCTGGAATAGATTCGGTAGGTGATTAAGGAGACAGGTGATGGCGAAAAAGAGGAGGAAAAAGGCAACGCTCGAATGGTTTAGCGTTCGCAAAGAACCAGCCACCCGAGAAGGACGGCAGCTCTTGCTACAACTGTTCGAGTCCAGCCCCGAATTCAAGAAGTGGCAAGAAGATGGTACATTCAAGTCCCGGACGCAAAAATTCCGAATCGGTGCCGAGGAGCACAAGATTCCGAAACGTGGTGTGAAGTTCTCGGTCCCGGTCAGCGAAGAGAACGTGAAGACTCTCGTCGCAGGCTTCCTCGCCAGACCGCGGAAACGGCAACTCATCTGCCAGTCGGAAGCTCCGCCTGCGCCTCCTCCCAAAACGCGGACGAGAAAGAAAACCTCGTAAAGTCACTTTGGCCGGAAAGATGGTTTACGGTTCCGTCTTTCCGGCAACCGCCCTCGCTTCCTTTAACTTTTCCTCAGAACCCATTGTCGTCTAATCGACAACACTTGTAACTCATCCGAAGACACATTCTCTGATGGCATTCCCATCCATCCCTCTTCGCGTTTCTCTTTCCACGCCCTAACCTGTTTTATACCAAGCGTTTAAAGATGCGTTCGGATTTTCCCTTGGGTTTGGCATTGCTCCTGCGTAAGGGTAGATCGAAGCCGAGAGGGGCACACAAATCCCCGCTCCTCAAAACTTTCTGACCGGATCAACGGTGTGTTGTGCAAGGTCCGTCTCGCCTTCGGACGAGGCGGACGGGATCCAATGTGCTCATTCATTCTCCTTGTTTCGGCTTGCCGCGGAATCATTCGGGAAAGGCCGACAGGGAGGAAGTAGTCTGCGGGAGCGGAAGCCAACTTCGGCAGACTACCTTCCGTATTCGCAAGCAGCTCTCTCCTGCTTCCCGTTCGGGGTCCGGTGTCTTGTTGACCCGGACCCGGCGGGATATTTTTTTATCTCGGCAGCCCCCAAATTTGGATTCGGTTCGCCGAATCACCCGAAACCAGTCGACCGCCGCCTGGAGAAAATGCGAGAGCGTAAATCGTACCTCCGTTGTGGTTGAAAGTTCGGATCGACCTGCCCGTCTTCAAATCCCAGTAGCGAATCGTGCCGTCCGTTCCAGCCGTCGCCAACCGCCGACCATCGGGAGAAATCATGGCAGCATAAACACTCCCATTGTGCCCCCGAAATTCCCGCACG
>CAYYUU010000003.1:0-5592 GCA_964474955.1 uncultured Alcaligenaceae bacterium
AACTCACACCGGGATTGCAAAATGCCAAGCAATAAACGGGCCGGACAAAGCTGCTCCAGAGGCCGACTTTTTTGGAAATTCACATCACGAAAAAGTGCGAAACTTGAACTGAGTATCCGTTTCCTGTCCCCACCCAAGGCCCTATCTTCAGGGCTTTGCGGTTTCTCACTGCAAATTTCTCGCCCTCCTATTGTATCAAAAATTCTCGAATCAATTGGACACTCTACTCATTCTGTAAAGTACAGGATGACGTATGCGAGCCTTCTGAACAGCTCAACTGTGAAGTTCGCATGAGCTGGAAATTTTTCTGGCGGGGGACATCACCTCGTTGAGTTCTGTTCTATACTTTTCAAGAATCCTACGATGGCAGTTGAACCAGGGTGAACCAGACTCGCAATCACTCACTCCGTCGTTGCACCATCGGGCGACTGGTGGCTGTTGAACCTACCCAAAATCGACCTACCCCAAGAGCAGGCATTCGCTGGCCTCCGTATCTCTGATGCGGTCCCGTCCTCGTTTATTGTTGGCGGATTCTAGCTCGGTTTCCCGTTGTCCTCTTTGGGACAGCAGACTGGGTGCGTAACGACATCCGCAAGCCGTGCCATCCAACGATTCAGACCCGCCCTGCACTCACCAAGTACCCGTGTGTCGGATTCCAAGCATCCTACACGCCTTTGGTTGAGTCTGGTCGCAGACCAGTCCAATTCCTGATTTACCGATGGAATTGACGCCATCGGTGCGCTCACAGGACAACGAACTCCCGTGAGACAAACGGACAGGCACGCAACACAACTAACCCAGCGACAAAATATCAATTTCGAAATTTCAAAAGGCTTTTCCTCATGACTTGGTTTTCGTTAAGTAATCGCAATAAGCAAAAGAAAATGGCAAACTCTCAGCGTTCAGCCCGACAGAAGGCCAAGCTTCGGTTGGAGGCCCTGGAAGACCGATGGGCCCCGGCAACGTTGGTCAACGACGTTGGCAGTTTGGTGGAAGATACTTCGGCAGACTTCGACGTGCTGGCGAACGACAGCGGTTTGCCCGGGGAAGTCGAAGTGTTGATCGGATCCGGACCAAGCTTTGGGACGGCGACCGTCAACCCTGATGGCACCATCCGATACATTCCGAACCCAGACTTCTCTGGAACCGACAGCCTCGTCTACGCCGTGAACGAAAATCCCGAGACGACCACGGCCAACGACGACGTCGTGGCAACCTTACGTAACACCAACATTACGATTGATGTGTTGGCCAACGACATCGACCCCCAAGGCGATACGCTGACCCCTATGGTTTTGTCCGGGCCTGTCAACGGGACGTTGACGCTCAACGCGAACAACACATACACGTATTTTCCGAATACAGATTTCATTGGGATCGATAATTTTACGTACCAAGTGGACGACGGAAATGGACACACTGACAATGCGACGGTGACAATTGATGTTCGGCTCGCCGACCCTCGAACGCTCCACTACATCCCTCCTCGGTACATCACCAACACGACGAGCGTTAGTGGCCCCCACGCGAACCGCGACACGGACCTGTGGATCAATACGGAAGTGGCAGCCGGAGCCTCGGGAACGATTAGCTTCCCGGGCACTTCTATCCCAGACGTCTCGTTCTCCATCACGGCTACCCAGACGTTCGTCCTGGATTTGCACCCCAACGCAACCCCTCGCGGGCATTCGACTAATCTCAACACGATTCAAGACCGCGGCATCCTCGTGACGTCCGACAACGCCGTCAACGTCCAGATCGTGCAAGAGAACAGCAACGGCCAATCGTTCCTCACGTCCAAGAGTTTGGAAGGATTGGGGACAGAGTTCTACGCGGGTGCGATGTTCTTTCCAGACCAA
The DNA here is from genome assembly GCA_964474955.1 of uncultured Alcaligenaceae bacterium. GTDB lineage: Bacteria > Planctomycetota > Planctomycetia > Gemmatales > Gemmataceae > CAYRFQ01. The sequence goes on from CAYYUU010000003.1 coordinate 1,860, forward strand.
ATTGAGTCGGGAGGTGCGTCGATCATTTCGGTCATGGCCACCGAAGACAATACGGACGTCACATTCCAAGTGCCGCCGAACGCGAGTTGGAACTGGAGGGGGCATAGTTCTCAAACGGTGACAGTCACCCTCGACGCCGGAGAGACCTACATGATCGCGAGCCCGGCGGATCAGGGCGACATCATCAGCTTGAGCGGAGCCCGCGTCACTTCGACCGCACCCATCACGGCGTCGTCGGGGACGTTTGGTTCGCGAGGAGCGGGCGGGGCCGTCGACAATGGCTGGGACCAGATGGTTCCGGTGGAAAGGCTCGGATCCGAGTATGTGGTCGTGCGTGGAACGAGCGATCCTGATCTTGTCGAGGTCGTCGCCACCGAGCCGAACACGTCGGTGACAATCACTCGGCCGGGAGGCGCGACCCAAACGATCAATCTGGCGCAAGCTGGACAGCGAGCCCAGTTCGATTTGCGTGCGGGCGGGACCCCGGCCTTTGGCATCTTTTACATCGAAGCCAATTCTCCCGTGTACGTCTACCAAACAACGGGAAACGATAGTAATCGAGGGGAGAATGGGTTCGCCCTGGTCGGCCCTGTCAACCCCAATGGACGAGGGACGTTCCGGTTCCGGACACCGGTTCCCCAGCCCGGCCAAACTGTCCGCGTCCACTTCATCACGACGGCTTCCGCCGCGAGTTCCTTGACCGTCCGGACCGTCCCAGGGAACACGACCCAACCGAAGCTGTCGACCACTGCCGTCCCGGGCCGCCCGGATCTGCGTGTGATCGCTTACACCCTGAATCCTGGGCAAGAGTTCCGGGTCGATGCCGTCGCGTTCTCACAAATCCAGATATTCTCGGCCCAGGGTTCCGGAGGGGGAATCTCGTACATCGCACCGTTCACGGTCTCCACAACCCGAGCCAACGACGACAGCATTTCGGTCATCCAAGACCAATCGCGTACTTTCAACGTCCTAGTGAACGACGTGGATGCCGATGGAGACCCCCTCTCCATTTCGAGCTTGGGAACCCCGACCAACGGAACGCTCGTGGATCAAGGTTCGGGAACTCTCACTTACACTCCCGCCCCAGGGTTTTCTGGGTTCGACTCGTTCACGTACTCGATCACCGATGGGGATGGGAACTTCTCCAACGCCACGGTCGATTTGACTGTCTTTGACATCTCGGGCGGTGGGGGAGGTGGTCCCTCGCTGGATACGGCTACGTTGACGATCACCGTTCTGGCAGATAATGACGGAGACAGGGTCCCCGATGCGACGGACATCGATGACGACAACGACGGTATTCTGGACGTCGATGAAGGGTATTTGTCTTTCGTCGAGAGCTTTGAGGACCCGGTCTACCCCGTCGTGAATGGGAACAATATTATTGGGTCGACATATGGGGCGTGGCGAACTCAAAACGGGGCAGATTTTAATATCATTCGCGTGGACGGAACCGGCTATGGCTCTGGTCCAGATAACGCCGCGGACGGCCAACAATACGTCGACATCGCCGGAGCAAGCGATTATCCCCTCTATGAATTCCAAGTGCCCGGGAATGCTACGGCAACGATCTCCGCAGACCTCTCCAACAGGGAATCCTCCAGTCCTGGTTACCAGCCTTGGACGGGGCGGGTCGAGGTGCTCGATTCCGCTTTCCAAGTCGTGGCCCAAGGAAATGCCCTCAACTTCAATGCCGGAGTAGGAGATGAAGCCTGGCTCACGTCCTCGTTGACCACGAATTTGTCCGCAGGGACATATTACTTCCGCGTTTTCGTGGACAATTATGGCCACCTCGACAACGTCAACATCGAGTTGGTGCAGGATACCGATAGTGACGGGAAGCCCGATCATCTGGACATTGACGCGGACAACGATGGCATCACCGATAACGTCGAAGCTCAGACAACAGCAGGGTACATCGCCCCATCGGGGCTCTTCGACGCCCAAGGTCTGGACCAAGCGTATGCTCCCACGGGTGGCTTGACGCCCGTCAACACCGATGGGACAGACAATCCGGACTACCTCGATAACGACTCCGACAATGATACCATCGCTGACATCGACGAAGCGGGGCACGTGACGGCCACTGTCAGTGGCAACGATGCCGACGGCGACGGGTTGGATGATAACTTCGAAGGTGGCGACGCTTCCGACGGATTCGACGTCAACGACGAGAACATCGCCGGGGACGACGGTGGCACCGACGGAGAGTATACGAACTTCACACTTCCCGACAGCGAGAATGACACGAACGCAAACGTGCCCGTACCCAACCGTACTTCGAACAATGCCACGCCACTCTCAGCCGACCTTGATTTTCGGGACAATACGCCGAACAACCCTCCAGTCGCCGAGAACGACATCATCGCGACGCTCGTCGATACTCCCGTCTCGGGCCAAGTTCTGACGAACGATTCGGACCCCGACCTCGGGGACACCCTCGCGGTGTTGGAAGTAAACGGTTCTGCCGGAGACGTGGGCAACACCATCACGTTGACGAGTGGCAACCTCCTGCAGCTCAACAGTGACGGCACTTACACGTTCACTCCCCTGGGCGGCTTTACGGGGCCGGACACATTCACGTACACGCTCGTCGATGGAAGTGGGGCGACTGACACGGCCACGGTTTCGGTCGAAGTCCGGGACAGCGAGACGGGCAACAACACGCCTCCGATTGCCACCGACGACGTGACGAGTACTCTCGCCGAAAACCCCGTGACGGGGAACTTGTTGAGCAACGACGGAGACCCCGATGGGGACGTCGTGACCGTCGACACGACGCCCGTCGCGAATCCCACCAACGGGAACGTCGTGATCAATCCGGACGGCACGTTCACGTACACCCCCAACGCCGGGTTCACCGGGACTGACACGTTCACCTACCAGATCACCGATCCGAGTGGTTCGGTCGACACGGCCACCGTCACGGTCAACGTCCGTCCGGACAATGATCCTGCCCCCAACAACGCCCCCGACGCCGCCGACGACGTCGGCATCGGTCAGAAAAACCAACCCATCTTGGGTAACGTATTGGCCAACGACACGGACCCCAACGGAGACAGCCTGACCGTCACGACCACGGGGACGTCCGCGACGGCAAATGGTTCGATCACGATCAACTCCGACGGGACGTACACGTATACCCCAAACAATGACTTCGTGGGGACGGATTCGTTCGTCTATTCCGTGGACGACGGTAACGGCGGAACGGACACCGCGACCCTTTACCTGACTGTGTTTAACAGACCTCCTGTGGCCCAAGGCGATAGTGGATCCGTGAGCGAAGACGGCCCATCCGTAACGATCGATCTGACCGGAAATGATCTCGACCCAGACACGAACGACGACGTGGAAATTCTCTCGGTAGACACGGCGGGCACGTTGGGTTCTGTGACCATCAACGCGGACAACGATACGGTCAGCTACGACCCAAATGAACAATTTGAATCGCTGGCAGATGGTGAGACCGCCACAGATACATTTACCTACACGGCCACCGATGAAAATGGAGCTACAAGTACGGCCACCGTCATGGTCACGATCACGGGCGTCAACGACACGCCCGATGCTGTCGATGACTCCGACACGATGGACGAGGACAATCCCGTCGACATCGACGTCTTGGCGAATGACACGGACGTCGATGTCGACACATTGACGATCGATTCGTTCACCCAGCCGGCCAACGGAACGGTCACCCAGAATGGCAACCAGTTGACGTTCGATCCGAATG
>CAYYUU010000003.1:5692-23150 GCA_964474955.1 uncultured Alcaligenaceae bacterium
TTCGAGGACCTGGCCGTCGGCGAGATGATAGACGTGACGTTCACGTACACCGTCACGGACCCGAGTGGAGCCACCGACACGGCCACCGTCACGGTCACGATCACGGGCGTCAATGACACGCCCGATGCCGTCGATGACTCCGACACGGTCAGTGAGGACGGCCCTCCAGTTACGATTAACTTGACAGCGAATGATGTCGATCCGGACGTAACGGATGATCTGGAAATTCAGAGTCTTGATCTTACCGGGACGATCGGCTCGGTCGTGGTCAACCCTGATGCGGATCGGGTGAGCTACAACCCGAATGGTCAGTTCGAGAGTCTTGCTGTAGGCCAAACAACGACAGATACGTTCGCGTATACCGTCACGGACGGAAACGGTGGTACTGATATTGCCACGGTCACAGTCACTATCTTTGGTGTCAACGACGCTCCCGTTCTGGACAACCCACTGCCGGACCTTTCGACCATGGTTGGGACTCCGCTGAACTACACAATTCCGCCGGACACGTTCAGTGACGTTGACGATGGTGCGACGCTGACGTACACAGCCACACTTGCTGACGGAAGTCCTTTACCTAGTTGGCTGAACCTGGATCCGACAACGGGGACTTTTTCGGGAACACCCGATGATTACACCGAGGTTGGGGACTTTTCGATCCTTGTGACGGCCACAGACGAACATGAGGCGACCGCCACGGACGCAATTTCACTCACGGTTGAACCTACTGGTCCAACAGCCTTCCGCGACGGACCAGACCTGATCGTGATCGGGACCGACGGAGCGGACCGAATTACTGTGTACACGTCGGTTCCGTCGAGGATCACCGTAAGCATCAACTACCGTTACTTCTATGACGGTTCCGGTGGTGCCTTCTCCCTCGGTGACGGAGGGCGAGTTCGTGTCTTTGGGCTTGGCAACAATGACACCATTCAGGTCCACGGATACGTTCCTGCGGAAATTCATGGCGGGGAAGGTAATGACTACCTCTACGGCAGTTCAGGCGATGACGTGATTTTCGGAGGAAATGGAAACGATTATCTCGTGGGCAACTACGGAGATGATTTCTTGGTCGGTGGCTCGGGGATGGATCGCTTGGCCGGAGGATACAACAACGACCTGCTCATCGGCGACACGACTTCCATGAAGTATGAAGAGTTGTTCGCAGCACTCCAACTCTGGGCGACGACAAACACGTCGCTGGAGGATGATGCGTTCGCGGCCCTCTTCGCCTCGATCGAATCGGACGACACCATGGACCTGCTAGCCGGGAACAACCACAAGGACGGATTCATCGGCTCGGGGACCGGGAGAAGTGCTGATCGGATGGCCGACATTAGGACAGCGCAGAAGGATGAACAAAAAATGATCAACTAAGGCACGGAAGTCGAGTTTCGCGGGAATTTTCGCCACCAATTCCCTTCCGAGCACTTCTCGGGCGGACTTCTGAGTTCCGCAAGTCCTCGGAAGGGTGGCAGATAGCCCCCTTCCCACAAACCAGGGGCCGAACGAAGGTCCCTGGATGCTTATCCTCTCAGTATCGAATATGACGGCGAGTCCGTCTCGACAAATATCCACTTCCCGAATAAGATGATTAAGGTAGATTTTAATTTGTCTTGTACCGTCCTGATGCCTTGGGCCTATAGCTCAACGGTTAGAGCAGGGGACTCATAATCCCTTGGTTGGGGGTTCGAATCCCTCTGGGCCCACTGAATGAAAGCCCCACTCCAGAATGGGCCAAAGCTGTTCTGGGAGTCAGTCGGCTCGAATGCAAACAGGCTTCCGAAGCGTTTCTCCAAGGTCCACTAACCAACTCTTTCAACTCTGCGATTGATCCCTCCGCACAATCCACGAAGAATTTCGAAGAAGTGTTTTTTGATCGGCAGCTGCGATTATCTGCCGCGACCACACGTTTCTCCCTCGAAATTGGGAGTCAAAATAGATACCGCGCCGACGTTTTTTTTAGGATGGTGGGACTTCCCTTAATGAATCGCGGAGGCCGCTGTTGCAAAGTAACTGGTTCTCGAAGCCGAACGAACGCCCTAAAATATGTCCAACTTTCCGTCCGAGCGGCGGACCCGTTACATGAACACTGATGACCTACACGAACGGTTTACTCGCTTGCTCATCCAGCACGAGCCAGAATTATTACGTTCGGTGTTAGCCGCAGTTCCCAATCGAGCCGATGCTCGGGACATTCTGCAAGAGTCGTCGATTGCGCTGTGGCGGCGGTTTTCCGAATTTGATTTTGGCCGGCCCTTCGTCAACTGGGCGATGGGGTTCGTGCGAATGGAAGTGCGTCGTTTTCTGCGAAAGGCACAACGAAGGGCACAATTGACCGAACGCGCTGCCGAGCTATTGCTCCTGGAGGAGCAACAACGGGCCGCCGAACTCGACGAACGCGAAAGCCATTTGCTGCATTGTCTGCGTTCGCTCTCGGGGCCACATCGCGAATTACTCGAAGGGTATTATCACAAGGAAAATTCGGTCAGCGTGTTGTCTCAACAGACTGGTCGGTCCGTCGAAGCCGTTTACAAAATGCTCCAACGAATTCGGAACGCCTTGCACGATTGCATCGAAACGCAAATGCGGGGGGCCGAACGACATGGATAGAACAATGTGGGAGCCGATGATCCAACGACACCTTGACGGGATCGCTGGCTCTGAGGAAGTTGCCTGTTTGTCGGAGCAACTTGAGTCGGATCCCGAACTGCGGAAGTTGTATCTGCAGATGGCTCGCATTCACGCAACGTTGGCCTCGGAATACTTTGAGGGACTATCCGCCGAAGGCACGGCCACGACAAGTGAAAGTCGGGCGGTCGTGTCGTTTTCGGGGAAAACATCCCGAGCCGGAGTTGGTCCTTCGGGACGCGAGTGGTTGGGCCTGTTCGCTGTGACCGCCGTTGTGCTTCTCGTGGTGTTTGGGACCTTCTACTTGTTGAGCGGCACCAAACCCAAGGGTAAGCCGGAGATCATGATGATCACCGAGTTGGAAGGCCACGTGCGTTGGACCGGCGACAGCGGCGAAGTCTCTGACGATCTCGAATCCGACGCTCACCTCACAGGTGGGACATTGGAATTGCTCTCTCCGGACTCGTCGATTGTGCTGCGGTTTGCCGACGACTCGACCGTTGCCATCTCGGGGTTGTCGTTCCTTACGGTCTCGGACCTGGACCAGAAGCAACTGCACCTTCGCTGGGGCAACCTTTCAACGAACGTCAAGCCACAGCCCAAAGACAAGCCATTGTTAGTGCACACCCCCGCCGCGGAACTCAAGGTCTTGGGTGCACAGTTTGACGTGACAGCCGATTTGGCAACGACCAAAATAACCGTGAGCGATGGGCGGGTCCGCGTCAAACGGGTCACGGACGGAAGTATTGTGGAAGTTCCCGCAGCGAATCAAACGTTCGTTTCGATTGGGGCCAAGGAAAGGCTCTCTGTACGACCGGTTCGGAAGGCGACACACTCCTGGAAGGCCAACTTGAAGCTCGATCATCATTACGGCGAATGGGTCTCGGCGGCGGTGGAGTTTCGCCGAAGAGCCAGAAGGTTAATCCAAGCTGGCAAGATGACCCGAGAGCAGGCCGCCGAGAGATGGATGGCAGCGAACTTTCGAGACGACGAAGGAAGCGTTTACGCCAAGCCGATTCGATTCGGAAGACCCAAACCTGGCGAAAACCCAACCGTTGCCTACATTGTGTCGGTGGACATTTCCGAAAGCGCAACCGGTCCGGTGGTGTTCGTGAAAGGCAACAAGTTTCGCATCAAAGGAAAACTGGATCAACCCGCCGTCGTGCAATTTGGGATCACGACCTCTGACATGCAAACAGGTGCGAGTGCCAGACACGTTACGCAGAAACGGCTCCCCCGCGGAGAATTCGACGTTGAATTCTCCGCGGATGAGCTGCAGGGTGGGAGGCGTGGCGGTAGAGTCGGTCCCTCTCCGTTGGGTCGGAAAGTGACGAAGTGGTGGTGCTTCACACACTCGGAAGAGGCCAAGCTCGCAATCACGGCTTTGGATTTGTTGGAATCGAAGGAGAAGTAGTCGAGAGACAAAAACAAGAGGGGCATCTTCCACTAACCCGAAGCGCGAGCGAGGAACTCCTACACCAACCCGAAGCGCAAGCGAGGAACTCCTACACCAACCCGAAGCGCGAGCGAGGAAATAGAAAATCCCAAAGCGTCAGCTTCGCTGCCGCACTCCAAAACAAAAACAAAAACATAAAAACTACCAAAGCGGCGTCGAGCCACCGCACTCCAAAATTAAATCGAAAACCAAGACAAGCGTCCTTTCGCAGAGCGAAAGACGACACTCAAAGAAAACAATAATTTTCGCGTTCCGAATGGACCGACGACTCGCTATCGAAAAGGACAAATCCCCATGAAACGATTCACGTGCGTGTTATTACTGGCAACGATGGTTGGCGTCGCCAGCCTCATGTTTACCAATTATCGAGCCCAAGCTGTCTCCAAAAACGATTTGAACAAAGTGGCCGTCTCGCGTCTGTACGAACACGTCGCGAAGGTGAAGGCCGCGATCGACGCCGGAAAAGTGAAACGCGATGTGGCCCTCGCCCAACTCCGAACACACTTGAAACAGACGATCGGCACCAAACGGAAACTCAGTGATGCGGAACTCGACAAGTTCCTCAAAATCACTGGACTGATCCAAGCTGCCGAGAGTGAGGGCGAGATCTCGCTGCAAGTCGCCATCGATAAGTTTCGGGAGCTCCTGGGGGTCCTCCAGACCGGAACGAAATATACACGTCGCCAGGTGCTCAAAGTGAGCGATCCGGCAGGATTCCAGAAACTCCAAAAGAAGGCGATTTTCTCCGGACCCCAAGCGGGTGAAAACCTGCCAGTGTTGCGAGTGACAGGAACCCACGGAAGATTCGAGGGTAAGGAGTTCGACCCCGTCGCGAAAGCTGCCGGAAAGCCGCAAATCCTCATTTTCCTGAGCGGTGACAGCGACGACAAGCCCCTCTACTGGATCGGGGATGCGCTCACTCGTCTTGTGGGTCGGCCGACGAAGGGATTGCAAACGTGCGTCGTTTATCTTGGGGACAATCGAACGAAGATTCGCAAGCTGGCCAAACAAGCTGACAAGCCCAAGCCAAAAGGAACGCTGATCGGATACTCGAAGGACGGGCGAGATGGTCCCGGAGCGTATGGACTCAATCGCCATGTCGCAATGACCATCATCGTTGCCAGGAAGGGGAAGGTAACACACAACTTTGCATTTGCCCAGCCGCCATTTTACTCCGATCCGCACGTTCTTGGGGGTGTGGCTGACGTGATTGGGGTGGAACGAAATACCTTCGCCAACTGGCTCAACGCGGAAGCACAGAAGAAAGAGCCACAAGGACAAAAGGGGCAGCAGAAAGGCGAACGCAAGGGGCGGCAAACTCAAAAGGGCAAGAAAGATAAGGACTACAAGAACCGCTACGCGATCCAGGTCAAGAATCCCGAGGGCTTCAAGAAGTTGGTGAAAAAGGGATTGTTCTCTGGTCCACAGAAGGGCGAGAAATTGCCTGCGTTCAAGGCAACCGGTGTTCGTGGCAAGTTTGCGGGCAAGGTGTTTGATCCGGTGGCCGAAGCCAAGGGCAAGCCGCAGATTCTGATCTTCCAGGACTATCAGGGAGGTGGCTTGCGTGGGTTGGTTGCTTCCACACGAATTCTGTCTGCGATCCGCAAGAAGTCGAAGAAGAAATTTCACACGGCGATTGTTTTTCTCGGCGACGACCCGACGAAGATGGCCGCATTCGGGAAACGAATTCAAAAGTACATCCCCGAGGAAGTGCTTTACGGGTTCACGAAAGAGGGGCGTGATGGTCCGGGAGCCTACGGCCTGAATCGGAAAGTTTCGCAGACGATTCTTGTCGCCAAAGGCGGGAAGGTCCTTTACAACCTCCCGTTCCCTCAGGGGAGTCTGTTCGCCGATCCGTACGTTCTTGGGGCTGTCGCGGAAGTCCTTGGCGAAAAGCGAGAGATGGTCGCGAAATGGGCCAACGATGCCAACCCTCGAAAAGAGGCAAAGAAACGCCCCACGCCGAACGTCCGGAAGTTGCTCGCACAGCTGCGTCAGATGGATAAGAACAAGGATGGCAAGATAACCCGGAAAGAAGCTGGCGAACGAGGTCAGCGGCTGTTCAACTTTGCCGACGCGAATAATGATGGTGTGGTTGATCAGGCCGAACTCAAGTCGTTCCCCGCGCGATTGCGGAAGCGACTGGGGCAAGATTAAGGGAAGTCGAATACTTTGGTTGGTCTCTTCTGCAAACGAGTAACTTCACAATCCCACTGGGTTCGGTTATCTTTGAGTTCAGGAAAGCATCAACATCCTGGACTCAAAGATAACCACGCCTTGCGGAATGCCCAACTGGACATCCTCCGTGCGCTGTTTGCAGTCGTCCAGGTACAACATCAGCATCGAATTTCCATCCGATTATGTCGCTGACGTGAGAAGAGGGAGACCAGTGAACGCACGCTTAACGCAATGGACTTTGGTCCTCGTCTTGGGGATCGTTTTTGTCCCCGCCCTTCACGCCCAACAAAATCAAGGCGATCCTCGATCCGAGGCCAAACGGCTCTTTGAACGAATCGCTCGTGGGCAAAAGCGTTTGAAAGTTTCGAGCCTTTCGTGGACTGGTGCCGCCTCGCGGGAATGGTCCAAACAAAATGGCAACGCCCAGGAAATGACAGAGGCCCAATTCACGAGCTTCTTTGTGGCTTGGAAGAAAGAACGCAAACGACGGGAGAAACTGCCGCTCTCGCAGCGTGCCGCATACGAATTCCAGGATCGCTACCGTAACGGTGACTGACGCCTCGACAAGAGGGAGATGTGGCGTCTGTTTGGCACGCAGGAGTGGCTCAAGAAAAATAATGTCCGCGACGGCAAGATGACGAAGTCCCAGTTCATCCAATACAAGACCCAACAAGAACGGTTTTGGAAGGATTACAAGAAGGGCCTGCAAGGTTCCGTCGATGGCCTGGTAAGCAAATACCTGAAGAGGTACGACAAGAACGGGAACGGACAAATCGAAAAAGACGAGATGGGAAGTGTACTCCGCACGTATTACCAGAGGTTCGGGTTCGACAAAAACCGAGACGGGCGACTCGATAGGACGGAGCTGGCGAACTGGTTTCGAGCGAACCAGAAGCATCACAAAATCCGGACGACCCAATCATCGAAAACGGGACCGGAAGGGGCAGTCCAACGGATCATCATTCCCGAGCTTGTCGACGACCGACCTTTGGTCTTCGCGTTTGGCAAAATGCCCAAGGATACCCCCGATTGGTACAACGACAACGACAGCGACAAGGACGGACAGGTCGGCCTCTACGAATGGCGAAAGAGCGGGAAATCCTTGAAAGAGTTCTTTGAGAAAGATACCAACCGAGACGGATTTATCACGCCCGACGAAATGATCCGTGCCCAAGAACGCGAAGCCGAAACAGCTTCCTCAGCGAACTCTGGGGCTTCGGACGATCAAAGACGCCGAGACCGAAGGAGTCCCGATCGATCCCGAGACGGGCGTCCCCGTCGAAGTCGTTGATGTCCGACTTCCGGGAAAAACACAAAACGAGAGACAGCTATTTGTTCGTAATCTCCCGCACAACCAACATGAGTTTGCAAACTGTTGAAAAATACTATGTCCAACTTTCGGACTGAGCGACGGACTCGTTAGAGCGGACCACGTTTGGTATGGTGACAGTTTTGGAGTCTCCCTGCGGATTTCTGCAAGCCGGAAGCGAGAGCGAAGGATCTTTCTTAGACCTTCACTCTCGCTTCCGGTTTGTAGAAATGTGCCCAACTCAAACAGGAACTTCGCTCGAAGCGATCAGATCGCTGCGCGAGAGAAACAAAACGATGCCGAAAAACACAAGGGGCAGCATGGCAATTCGCATCCTCGCTATGACTTTCACGGTTTTGGTCTTCCCTTCGGCGAACGCGACAGCTCAACCGAATTCAAGTAGCTCAAAAGTCCGAGCGAAACCAAGCCGAAACCGAGTCGTCGATTTCAATAACGAAATCATGCCCGTGTTTACCAAAGCAGGATGTAACGCTGGTGCGTGTCATGGTGCAGCTATCGGAAGAGGCGGACTCCGGCTGTCGCTTTACGGTGGCGATCCCAAGGCCGATTACGAAGCCGTTGTCCGCGAACTCGAAGGGCGCCGCGTGAATCTCGCGCACCCGGAAAAGAGTCTCATCGTCTTGAAGCCAACGCGAAGGCTTCGCCATGGTGGAGGACGCCGTCTTTTCCGAGATGACGAAGGAACCAAGCTGCTGCTCCAATGGATCGAGCAGGGAGCAAAGCACACCAAGTCGCGGAAGTTGGCTCGTGTGGATATCTCTCCACGAAAACACGTCGCGAAAAATCTCAAGGATTTCACTCAGCTCAAAACTACCGCGCATTTTTCGGACGGCACTAAACGAGACGTTACGAGGTGGGCGGTGTTCACGGCGGAAGATTCGTCTGCCGTCGAAGTAGATCTCGACACGGCCAAGGCAAGAGTCAATCGCAAGGGCCGACACATCGTCAATGCCCGGTATCTGGATCGCGTCGTTCCGATCGAACTCATCGTTCCGTTGTCGGACAAGAAGATAGATTTGGCCCGCGAACCGCGACGCAATTTTATCGACGAAGAAATTCTCCAGATGTTGGAATTGCTGGGCGTTCCGCCTTCTCCGATGGTCGATGATGCCACGTTTTTGCGAAGGTTGACTCTGGATCTCACGGGGCAATTGCCAACACAGAAGAAAGTGAAAGGGTTTCTCGCCGACAAAAATTCCAACAAACGCGAGGCGTTGGTCGATGCGTTGCTTGCCTCCGAAGAGTTCAACGAGTACTGGACTTTCCAGTTGGCCAAGCTGTTGCGATTGCACCCGAAACGGGGCGAGACACAAGGTGCGAAGACATATCACAAGTGGCTTTCGGAGCAACTCCGCAAGAAGGTTGGTTACGATGATTTGGCTCGGGCGGTCATCCTCGCTTCCGGAGACACATACAAGGTCGGACCTGCAAACTTTTATCGCACGGTTGATGGGCCGCGGGCTCAAGCCGAGTTGATGACGGAAGTGTTTATGGGTAGTCGACTGCGGTGTGCGAATTGTCACAATCACCCTTTGGATCGGTGGACGCAGGATGATTATCACGGGCTCGCTGCAATCTTTGCCAAGGTCGAACGCGGACGTGTGATCAAGATTAAACAAAATGGCGAAGTCATCCACCCAAGAACTCTTGCTGCCGCAACGCCACGAATTCCCGGTGAGAAGTTCTTGTCAGCGGACGTGAAAGATGGACGCAAAGCCCTGGCCAAGTGGCTGACCAAGCCCGACAACCCGTACTTTGCCAAGGCTATTGTGAATCGATTGTGGAAGCAGATGATGGGGCGAGGGTTAGTCGAATCGCCCAATGATTTTCGAGCCACGAATCCGGCGACGCATCCCGCGTTGTTAGACAAACTGGCGAAAGATTTTGTGAAGAATGGATACCAGTTACGGCACACTCTCCGGCTGATTGCCAACAGTGCCGTGTACGCTCGGAGTGCGAACGCGACGAAACAAAACAAGGACGATGATCGATTCTACTCCCATGCGTTGCGTCAACCGCTCGAGCCGGAAGTGCTCGCCGATGCCATTTCGGATGTCCTGGGAGTGCCCGATAAATACGGCAACCACCCTCTCGGCACACGGGCGATTTCGTTGGTCGATCCGAAAACGCAATCGACTGCCCTCGAAATTCTGGGGCGGTGTTCGCGAGACCAATCGTGCGAAAGCAACGCAGGGGGGACGGACGGTCTGCGGAAGTATTTGCATTTGTTTAATGGCGAGTTGCTCAATCGGCGGATCGGCATGGCGAATGGTCGGTTGAACAAGTTGATCAAGGCTGGGAAATCGCCGATTGCGATTATCAATGAGTTCTATCTCGTTGCCCTCGGTCGATATCCTCGGGAGAACGAACGAGCTTTTTGGAATAAACAATTCGATGCCAGGACTCCCGCAAATAAACAACGAGAGAAACTCGAAGATTTCGTGTGGAGCTTACTGACGTGTCATGAGTTCAAAACGAATCACTAAAGCCCTTGCCGTTCGGACAAGATTCTGAAAGTGAGTGATAAGCTATCTGCTGTTCGTTCTTCAATTCTTACGTTTGTGTTGTTTGTGGTGGCGGGACCGGAACGGGCCGAGGAAAGCGGGTATACAAATCGCTAACAATTGTGTGAAGGACGTTGTAAGGTGCATGACTCGGTCGCTTGATTGGGCCAAGGGTGTTGTTGTTGCGATTCACCAGTGTGCCGAAAAGGAATCCAGAGGCCGACTTCTTTTGCAAATTCATGTCAGGAAAAAGTGCGAAACTTGAACGTAGCTGCCGCTTTTGTTTTTGTTTTTGTTTTGGAGTCCTTCATGCCGCTTCGCGGCACCCGAAATAATGATAATCGACGTACGTTTGTGTAGGTCGTGTTGACAATAAATGGGAAGGCTTGAGGGTTTTGGGAATCTCCTCCCAGCAACAACTCAGAAACCTTCAAGCCAGAGGAACCAAACCGTATTCGCAAACAGACGAAAAGACTGAGTTCTTGAAAATTTGCTTTACCCAAACTCTGGTGTTTTCCCGGAAATGCGATCCAAACGGGGTAAGGGACACCCTTCCTTTGCGTCACGAATTCCGAATTCATGGATAACGTTCCCTTCCGGTATAGAGCCATTCGGAACTGGAGCGTATCGATCCGCTGGTGTAATTGTTCTCAGAAATTCCAAACTTTACCAAGTCCCCGGAGGCGAACCGGGGACTTGCGGCTCGCCCTGCAAATCCATTTGGATTCGATAAGTTTTGATGTCGGAAAAGATTTTCTGAGGATCCTTTTCCAGACCACTGATGTCAATCTCGGTGGTTTGAACATCTCCTCTGTCTGACCTGTAAACGTTGAGTTTAGCTACTCCTTTTCCGATGATACAGTCGACGCTTTGAACACCGTGCCAAGGTATGAAGTTAGACTTTCGTTGGTCGTGGATGCCTGATTCGTTAATCGTCAACTTCACATTGCGATCCACCAAAGAGGAGATCCCCAGAAAGAGACATACAATTCCAATTCCACATAAAAACACGAGCGGAATATAAGGAATGAATAGCGGCGGTCCGTCACCTGCTCCTTTCCAATTCGCACGGAACTGTGTAATGTTTTGGTGGAGCAGTGTAAACACCACTACACCACCTATAAACAGTGGCCCCAACAAAACCAAAAAGGGATACGAAGCTCAGCGATATGTGAGTTGCTTCATGAGGTCGAGTCCCCAAAATAGATAATGTGAACATCCGCCAGTGTATCCCTTATGAGAATGGATCACAAGCATTTCATTTGCCAACTCGTATGATGAAGAATGAACCTTCAGAACCAATCCATGTCCAAGTAAGGAGCGACCACCATGCGCAAATACACTCCGATGGTCCTGTCTCTTGGAATGTTATTGACGCTCTCTTCCACAGCCCAAACCCAGAGAATCATCGTTCGATGGCAAGGACCGAAAACCGGATCCTACGCGGTCGCATTCAGTCCCGATAGCAGGACTCTCGCGTCCGGGCACGACGGAGTCGTGAAGTTGTGGGACGTGAGGACAGGAGAGGTCAAGGGTACACTCACGGGCTACAGATCCTATGTCTGTTCGTTGGATTTCACCCCTAACGGGAGATACCTTGTTTCCATTGATGGTCGCGGAGACCGAATCTTCTGGGACGTGGTGACCCACGAAGCGAAAGCCATCATACGCGGGCATCGTGGTTGGCCGTACATCCGACCGGTTGGTACTTGCGTCCAGTGCAGTCCGGACGGAAAAGCAGTGGCTTTCTCGATGGCGACTCATCATCGTTTTGGAGGAACAACGAAAAGGCTTACTCAAGGTTCCATCGGACTCTGGGAGGCAACTACCTGTCGATTTCGCCGCTCGCTTGCTTCGGATACTGATCGAGAAAAAGAAGCTGGTTCGGTGGTTGCATTCCATCCCGATGGGAGAACGGTAGCTTCAGTTTCACAGGACCATGAGATCCTCTTACGGGAAATGATGACAGGGATGGTCTGGAAGACATTCTCCGGTCACAAGAAATACATTGTTGCTCTCCGGTTCTGCCCTAATGGTCGAAGGTTAGTTTCGGCGGACTCCCGATCCATCAAACTGTGGGATCTGAAGATCGGGAAGGTCACTACCAAGAAAACCGACCGCGACGTCAGGTCCCTGAGCGTCAGTCCCGATGGGCAACTCGTAGCCTGGGATTCGCACCACGAAATCAAACTCTGGGACCTACAGTGCAACAAGGTCTTCTCATTCCCCGCTGCCTTTGACCAAGTGACAGCTATCTCTTTCAGCCCGGATGGTCGATACCTGGCGTTGGCGAGTTCAGACTCGTTGGTGAGGTTGGTGGACATCACCCTGAGCGACGGGATCACACCTCCGTAGTCGCCTTATCGCTTGCTCTTCGGCGTACCTTTCTGGAACTTGGTGATATCGTTTTCTCCTCGCCCAAGTAATATCTGATCGAACGCAGCTCCACCGCCTCGCGCTGCCAGAGTCAAACGACGAATGCGAAATTCCTTACCTGTCAGCTTCCACAAATCCACGCGAACGATCTGCCACTTGGCCGGAACTTTTTTGGAATATTGCACGATCTTGCCACCGGACAGTTTCGTTGCGTCACCCGCGTTGAGAGTAACCGTCTGGCGATCTCCGACCCGCAGGGTGATCCCCGTTGTTTTCGGAGAAAGCGATTTCCAAGCAAACTGCAGCCAGCGATACTCTCCCGGTTTCTTGGGATTTTCGACGATCTTGAAGTCCCAGTTCGGAAGCTCGTGGCCAAACGGGGGACGCCAGTGCGGATCGGTGTGTCCCGCTTTGGTGAGGACCACACTCTTCCCACCCGAATAGGCGTCGTCATAACTGAACGCGAAGGGGTGGTTTCCGTAGGCCATCATCTGTTTGAGGTCACTCTCTTTTTCGTCGAACAAAACCGCGACCGGACGATTGGCTAACACGTCGGGATGTGAGCAACCAAGATTCTCTCCGTGGAACACCAACTCTCCCAAACGCAGATTCCCAACTGGCCACGAACCACCGCCCGTCGAGACGAACCGGAACTTCGCCGCCTCGATGGGTTTCTGGAACCAGTGCGTATGTGTCGCCTGGTTGCTCAACAGGTAGGCGCCGTCTTTCCAGGTTGCCGCGCTGGCATCCCACCATTGCAACCGAACGTCTCGTAACCAGGACTCGGGATGGTTCGGATCTTCGACCATCGTGATCCCGCGAAGTCGGAACTGGGTCCGGAAGGTGTCGACCTGGATAACGAGTTTCTGCCGCCATCCCGAATCGATGTAGTTGATGTCGGTCCAGTGGAGCCAGGGTTCGCTTGGAGGCGTCGCCTCACCATCAGTAAGCAAGTCGATTTTGTTGTGCCAGGGACGCGGATCACCATGGGTTTTGGGGACACACCTCGCTTCGATCAACGTCGGAGTTTCGCCGAGAAGGTTGGGTTTCAACGCGGCTGATTTGGCGGCTGCATTGCCCCAGTTCGAGACGCGAGTTGTCGGCGTCTTGTCACGAGCGAGGAGGTCTTCCGGAGTCACGACGCTGTCCGGTTGCATGCGGGTGATCCACTTCGTTTGATACTTGCCGTCGAGGCGCTGCAAGTGTCCCATCCAGGTCGCGACGAGTAGATCGCCACCCGGCAACCACTCCGCTCGGGGTAATGCCTTCATGTCCTTCACCAGAAGGACATCGCCGGTTGCCGCAAGGACATACAGAGTGCCCAGTTCACTGCCCACAACAATGCGGTCCCCCTTCCGAGAAAACCGAGGGTGCTGCAAGATGTCGTCACCAGTGAAGCTCCACAACAGACCGTCGGTCGAGTCGAAAACCTTCAAGCGACGTTCGGAAACGACCGCCACAAACCGACCATCCGGTGATAGTACGCTGTCATCGCACGACGTTGACAGCGTGGTGACATTGCCATTTCGCAGGACGAACAACTGACCACCTTCGGCGGTTGACTTCAAAGCCACGGTCTTGCCGTCGGTGCTGACCACTCCTCCCACAAGGACACCCGTCTTGCCCAGTTCGCGATGCCAGAGTTGACGTCCGCTTTTGGCGTCGTAAGCCGTGGCCACAAAACCGTTCAACGTCAAGAGACGTCGCGAGTCCAGAGCGACCAGCCGTACCCGTTGTCGTTTGTCCTTCCACCAATCTTGCGACCAAAGTTTTCGACCCTGACGCGACCAGACGACGAGCCCGAGGTCACCCGACGACGCAACCCATTCTCCGTCTGGCGAGATGGCAAAATTGTTGATTGGATCTTGCCACGTTTTGGAATTGGCCCAACTCACACCTCGGTTAGGCAGACCATACAACGCAAACCGTCGGGCCAAGGTGGTTGGTGGGCTACTAGTGTCGTTGTCCTCGCGAAGGCGTCCGTCGGTCAGGTACAGGTGATACCCTTCGGCAGTCGTCAGGTCATAACCTTGGACCGCGAAACCGCGAGTTGTGGCCACCGGTGCATACGCAAAGTGATGACCAGCTTTCGCCTGAGATACGAGTTTGCCGTCTTTCAAATCGACCGCGTATAGGTTGCGATTCCAGTCCGCAGCGGTCACCAGTGCCGTGTCACCCTTTGGACTAACAGCGAGGTCTCGGAGCCTCGCGCCAAAGATTTCGTTCGTCGGTCGTGGCTTGAGTTTGCGGAGCGTCGGCGAGTCCTTCGGTGCTGCCACGAAGATTCGTCCGGGCGCCGTTCGGAGGTCCAACGGCAAGGCTGTAGAAGGATCCACTTTCCGACCCGAAAACAACTCGACCACCGCATAGTTCTTCGGGAGGTTCCAGCGAACAGAGGTCACCACAGGCATCCGGCTTCCTGCGGCCAACCCGACTCTCCAAAGGTGTCCCGGTCCGAGCGGTATGTGGGCATCGTTGACGGCGAACAGGACACGGACATCCTTGTGACGCCGTTCTGTCAGTAAGACCTCCGAGTTATCACATTTCGCAACAACAGGAACGGCGGACCCGAATGTCTTCTTCAAGACCGAAACATGATCCTGCATGTATTGTCGGTAACGCCAGAACGCACTGTCGTCGTTGAGGACATGTGGATCACGCTCGACGTTGGTATAGGCGATATCTAAACGGCGGTAATCTTTGACGAGTTCACTCCGGCAGCTTTTATCAGCAAAGATCGGCACCTTTGCAGCTTTCGCTCGCTGCAAGGCCTTAGCGAGTTGAGGATCAAACTCGACAGTTTGGCTGACGATGAGAACTCCCTGGAACTTGGTGAAGGCATCAGGAGCACAGTCTTCGGCGAATATAAATTGGGCTGGTCGGTGAGCCCGTAAGCACGCGTTGTAGGCTTCGAACAATCGGGTAAAGTAGAAACCACCGACACCCTTCCACCCAAGTTCAAGTCGCATCATCCGCGTTGACACCGGGATGACAATCGGATCGTGAGAGTCAAACTTGCTCAACCAAGGGCCATGCTTTCCGACCCAGGTGTAAAGTGTTCGGTGGACGGATGTGGCTCCGGCTCCCATGCTTCGAGGATCGGGTGGGAACGCACCGAATCCTCGTGTGCGGCCCGATTGTCCAACACCGTCAGCTCCTCGCATCAACATCTGGAGCAGGTTCGATAAGATTTGAGCGCCCGTGCCATCATCGTTCCATAACTCAGGGTGTCCCCACGCTGGTTTGCCCGGTCGCTTGTAAAAGTCCACGTTGTGTGCCGAGATCATCGGCCATTGGATTTGCTCCGCCTGGAACTGGAGATCGACTTCGTCGGCGTTGGCGAACGTCAAGGGCGGGATCATGCCGGGCTGTCGATACGGGGCGGTCATCGCGCTCTTGAGGGATTTCGCGTCCGAGCCCGATCTTGCTTTCTTCATGGCAGTGCGGAACAATCGCTCGGCCTTCACTGCGTGGTTGATCCAACGATCCGACACGGTCTCCAAGATTGGGTCCCATCTCCCTTTTTCCTGAGCGGCCTTGAAAGCGGCTTTGTAAGCCCGTTTTTCGTTGTCATCCTTCGCAGCGCGTTCTCCTCGCTTGTCGATCCACCAGTTCGCCGCCCAACTCCATCCCCGAAAGGCGGGATAACCATCGAACTGTTTCGTAACCTTGATGATGTCCTTTTGCATCTGTCGCGGGGACCGCTTGTCAAAACCGGTGCCGACCGGAAGGCCCGCGTCCATGTAGAGTAAGATGCCCCGTTGTTCGATTCCGTTTACGCCATAGGTCGCGGCAGTCTGAAGCACACGGTTATCGAATACGGCTTTCTCAGGAGCAACGGCACGAGGGTCCTTTTGAAGTCGAGAAACCAGGTCATGGTTTTCGAGTCTCTGATCGATCTCGTGGAGATGTCCCGAACCACTGTGACCCAACCGATCCACAAACATGTTCAACCCGACAGCTCTGGAGAAAGCGACGTGAGAGCGGATTTTCTCAGGAGCATTCCAGAAGGTCACTTTCGGGTAGGCCGAATAATAATCACCATGCCGGACGAGTTTGTAGGCGTCCTTCCGCTTCGGGGTTCCAACAAAGAGATGTTGCTCGGCGATTGTCCAGCCGGGGACGCGAATACTCAAGCGATACGCACCGCGCTTGAGTTCCTTGGTTTGTTGGCTCGTCAACTCTGCGGGGACAGGCTTACCGTTTTCGAGCCTTGCACGAATCGGGATCGAAAGATGTCGCTTCCCCGTCTCATCTACCAAGCGAATTTCGATGCCTTTCGGGAGTGGTTCGTTCTTTCGCGTGCGGCAGAGCACTTGAAATGGAATCAACTCACCCGCTGCAAAGTGGCGACGGTTCCGCCGCGTGAAGATCGAGATGGAGCCGCGAGCGTTGGCCGGTCGAATCTCGATGGCTGTTTCGACCTGGTATTCCGACTCGGCGCCTTCGAGCCCTGCTGTGACTCGTAAATGATAAAGCCCTGTCCAACTTTTGGGTGGAACAATTTTTCCATCTTTGACTTGTAGCTCGTGGAATTTGGCTGTCCCCAAAGGACGAAGGTAGACACGCAAGTTCGGACGACCTTCTCGAGCGGGAGCTTGATAGTTCATCGAGAAGGGTGTGGGGCGTCCGGCGATCCAGATAGGATCCTCGAATCGCACCGTCAGCATTTCGTAGTCGATGGATACAGACCGACGAAACTTCCCGGTCTTGCGGTCGTACACCTGGAACATCTCGGTGTCCGATTTCTGCCGAAGGAGGATATCATTTCCAAATATGCGGAGATGACCAATTCGTTGTTGATGAGTAGGAGCCCGCTTACCCATTTGGAGGGTAATTGTCTTGACGAGCTTACCGCGATGATCGTGAACCAGCACCTCTGGCTTGAGTCCGTTGTTGATATATAACGTGCCCTCATGGTCGACATCTTAGCCGCCCGAGAAACGAATCCAAATATTCCCGCCGTAGATTGAGTTCTGCGTC
>CAYYUU010000004.1:0-8899 GCA_964474955.1 uncultured Alcaligenaceae bacterium
TTCGTAACTTTCCCTTGATGAATGTTGACGCCCTGGGCGAGCCCGGGATCGGCAGACTCCTATCGAGTTTCTGCGTCCGCGGTTTCCCGGACAGGGATGCTTAGAGCGGATCTCGTTTGGTTTGGTGACAGCTGTAGGTCACCCACATGCATTTCTACAAGCCTGAAGCGCAAGCGAAGGACAAAGAAAGATCCTTCGCTTGCGCTTCAGGCTTGCAGAAATGGACCCAACTCAAGCGGAAACCGCTCTATTTGGGAACCTGAAGCAGATTTTCTCCCCCTTCTGGAACTTTGGACTGGCGGGCTTGTTCGTTGAGCTTGCCTGCTTCGCTGTCGAGCCCGGCCTCGGCAGTAGTGGAAACGGTTTCCGGTTCCTTGACCGTCGGCTTCCTGGAAGGGTGCTTTTTGCCATCCGTCCCGTCGTCGTCCCTGTTCGACATCTGAACAGGACCCCTTGGGGAAACACGATTTCGCGGTTTTCGTCCGGCAAGGAAATGCTGGCGTCCTGGAAAGCACGCTTGACCAACCGCATGACGGAAGATTTTACTTTCAGCCAGCTATGCTTGTAGCCATTGACCCAGAAATAGATTCGCAGGTTGACGGTTGCCGAGCCCAACGAATCCACAAGTACCCACGGCTCGGGGTCTTTCAGCACCGCGGGGTGATCGGCCAGAATTTGCAACGCCAAGTTCTGAGCTTCACTCGTCAAATTTTCGTACCCGATGCCGATGACGAAATCCTGGCGACAGTTCGGATTGCTCGTGAAATTGCGGATGTTGCTTTTGTAAATCGTTGCGTTGGGAATCTGGTAGTGATTGCCGTCCAGGAGCATCAAGATGGTGACGCGGTAAGTCATTCGCTGGACGTAGCCCAACGCGTCCCCAATCTGGATCAGATCTCCGGTACTAAAGGGTTGCTGGACACTCAAGAAAATACTGGCCAGGAAATTTTCGGTGATGTCCCGAAAAGCAATACCGAGAATCAAGCCCAACAGGCCGGTACCACCAAGAACGGTTAGTGCCAACCGCGTCAATCCCGCCACCTGCAAAACCAAGTAAAGACCAAGTACGAAGATTAAGAGAGCCAACGCGCGCCCAAAGACCTGGCGCAACAAGTTGTTGCGAATCTGTCGTTGCAAGAGTATCTGCGACAGGCGGTAGAGGACGGTAGCGAGGATCCACGTCAACAGGAGGGTCACCAGACCAAAGGCGATGAAAGGTAAGGCTCGGATGAGGTCAAACCAAATCACCTGCAACTCCGCCAGCGCGGGTTGAAAATCCCAGGGCGAAGGTTCTTCGACCACGATGCCATTGAAAACCGCGACGACATCTTCGACTTTCGCGGCAGTTTCTGCAGCCCACCGTTTGAGTTGTTCGTTCTTCGCTTGGCCTTTGAGAAAAACCACTCCGTCCTTGACTTGAATCTCGGTCTTTTTGTATTTCCCGGTAGCTTTGAGAATCCGATTTAGCCGTTCGCGAATTTCCTCATCACTAGCTCGCGGACGTACCGCCACACCCGTTGGCGTGGTCGGTTTTTCGTTGTCCGACTTATCTTTTTCCTGCGTTTGACCCGCACCCGCAAAGACGACAACCCACACGAGAACACACAGGAATCGTTTCGCAAGACGATCATTTCTCACTTCTCATATCCTTTACTCATCGAGCGAGTCTGG
Source organism: uncultured Alcaligenaceae bacterium (assembly GCA_964474955.1). Lineage (GTDB taxonomy): Bacteria > Planctomycetota > Planctomycetia > Gemmatales > Gemmataceae > CAYRFQ01. The sequence continues at coordinate 1,672 of CAYYUU010000004.1, forward strand.
GCATTGGCTTTGGGCCGCATGGGCGGAATAAGTGTCGCACACGAGAGGCCACTTAGAACATGCTTTTGCCCGAGGGCAAAAGCATGTCTCCCAATAGGACATGTATATGCGTGTGTGTCCCCTTTGACTTCAGAAAGCCCGGCAAATCTGCAGGCCGGGACCTCTGGCCCGAAATTCTTGGCACGGCAGACGGAGGAGCTTTAATTTCGATGTGCAGATCTTGGAAACGATCATCAGAACGGGTTCGTCCCGATGACGATATTCGACGTCGCCCAGAGTAACGATTCGAATTACCTCGAATGTTGCTACCATCTCCGCTCGAATCACCGTTCCGGTTAGGATCATGATCTCGACGGCATCACTGGGCATTGTGCCTTGCACGGAGGAGTTGTTGACACTTCCGGAGTTCGTTATCGGCAGCTCGGTGGAGTGAGTGGTTTGCGGGTACGAATTTTTTCACCTTGCCAAAAGAAACTGCCGCTTTCGCGATTTGGCCGGTCTCGATCAGGGCCAACCCCAACCCGAAGTGAGCCTTTGGGTAGCGTTTCTTGAGCCCGATGGCTCTCCGATAGGCCTGGATAGCTTCCTTGGGTCGTTTCTGAATTCGCAACGCTAAGCCCAAGTTGTTCCAGCCCTGGTGGTACTTTGGGTTGGCCCGTGTGGCCTTCCGAAAGGCCACGGTCGCCTCATTTAGTTTGCCTTGCGAGGCGAGCGTATTGCCAACGCCTGACCAAGCGACGGCCATGACTTTCGGGGAACCCTCGACCCGAAGAGCCTTCTTGTAGGCTGCCGCAGCGTCTTGGATTTTTTGTTGGTAGTAGAGCGTGTTGCCGAGACCGGCCCACGCCCCGGCGTTGTTGGAATCGAGCTTGATTGCTTTTCGGTACGCCGACTCGGACTTGGGAAATTCTCGCTTCGATTCCCAGGCCGTCCCGAGGTTCGTCCAGATCTTGGCATGCTCATCCGGGTCGAGGTTCACTGCCTTCTTGGCGGCCTTTTGGAAGGCGTCGATCGCGGCGTCCACTTTCTTTTGCGAGAGCAGCATGGCCCCAATGGCAGCCCAGGCTTGGGGATAATCTGCGTCGAGGTCGATGGCCTTGCGGTACGCGACTTTGGCTTCCCGTTCCTTCTGTTGTTCTTTCAAGGCCACCCCCAGGTTGAACCAGGCACTCGCACTGCTGGGATCGCGACGAGTGGCCGTTTGCAAGGCCAGAAGGCCTTCTCGAACTTTCTTCTGGTTGATAAGTGCCACGCCCAAGTTCGTCCAAGCTGGTGCGTAGTTGGGGTCCATTTGGATCACGTCTTGACACACCACAACAGCCTCTTCCCATTTGTCTTGCCCGGACAAGGCGGTGCCCAAAGCTAACCAGGCCGCCGGGTTGTCCCGATGAAGGCCTCTTGCCCCTCGGCAATACCCTTCGCTTTCCTCGTAGCAATGTTTGTTTTGCAAATCGATGGCCAACCGGAGAGTTAGTTCGAGGTCCTCGGAATGATACATCTGGGCATTGCGAAGCCACCTCGTTTTGAGTTCCGGATCGTGGAGCAAGGCGTGGCAAAGGTGCAACGTTTGCGGCGAACTCTGTCGTATCTTCTGTGGGTCTTGCAAATAGGCCTTGGCCAGTTTCGCGATGGCTTGTGCTTTCCCTCCAAGGGCCAACCGGCGAATTTGGTTCCGAGTCGGATCGGAGTCCGCTCCGATGGCGATTTCCAGGAGCCTTCGGTGTTGCTGTCCGTGCTTCTTCTGACTCCAGAGAACCACCGACCAATCGTCGAGGGCGGCGACAAACTGCTCCCGGATGGGTGAGACTCGAATCCGGGCCGTGAGTTCGTTCGCGTCGTCTTGGAAAATCCGCAACCCAATTTCACGAAAGATCGAAGGATAGTCATTGAGGACGGAGGCCCGATTGGTCTTGCCGCCGACGATCAGCAGACTACTCTCTCTTGCCCGGTTGAGTTTCGTAACGACGTCGAAGTCCTTGCGGTTGTCTTCCAGTTGGTTTTTGGCTGCGGTGACCTGGCTTCGGAGGTTTGGGAAGAGGAACTCGACTTCGCGTCCAGCTTTTTCGAGTAAAACGCCAACATTTGTTAGCGTCGCCCGGTCTTGTTCGAGTCGCGACTCCCACGCCGTGGACCGAGTGTACATCCAGCCGGTGCCACCAGGCTCTTGAAGTGTCTTTTGTAGTTCGGCCTGCGATTGTTCGACCTTCCGGACGCTTTCTTTTGCGGTTCGTCCAATGCCTTTTGCTTCTGCAAGGGCTTGGATGCGGGTGATTCGGTACCAAGCCAATCCACCGATGAGCACACTCGCCAGTAACAATCCGACGAACGCCAAGGCGACAGTCGTGCGGCGTCTGGCTCGTTCCGCCCGGAGCCTTCGGCCTTCTTCTTCCGACTTGGCCTGGGCGGCCGCCTTTTCCAACTCGGCTTGTCGCAGACGCTCTTGGACCTCGGCTTGGTATTTTTCGAGAACGTCCGCCAACTCGCCGGCGTTGGCGTAACGATCCTGTTCGTCGGCAGCCAAACACGTCTTCGCGATCTTGATGAGTTCTGGGGAAGCCTTGGACTGGTCGAGCCTTCCGAAGGCCTCCTTCATGTCTCCCCCCGAGGCCTGGGCCAACAGCCCGCCCGTGTCTTGGCCGACGTGGGGCGGGCTGCCCGTGAGAATCTCGCAAAGGATGGCACCCAGACCGAATACGTCGCTTCGCGAATCGACCCTCTCGACGTCCCCGCGAGCCTGTTCGGGCGCCATGTAAGCCAGTGTGCCCATGATCGAACCGGCGCGTGTGTTCGAGCCAACTCCTTCGGAAGTGTCTTTTTGTTGTTCCTGTTTTGAGTCGACGGTGTTCTGTTCGTCGAGATCCTCCATGGTTGGTGGAGGGTTGTCCGACAGGGTGTTGGCGGCCGCGTCTTCGTGGGAAGCCTCCAGGATCTTGGCCAACCCCCAGTCCATTACTTGCACTTCGCCGAACGCTCCCACCATGACGTTCGCCGGTTTCAGGTCTCGGTGAATCGTGTGTTGAGAATGCGCGTACCCGACGGTTTGGCAGATTTGTCCGAAGATCGATAGAAATTTGGACAAGTTCGATTGAGGGTTCGGGCGTTGTCGCAGGAGGGTGGCCAACGTTTCACCCTCGATGAGCTTCATCGTGAAGTAAGGACTCCCGTCGTCCAGATGGCCCTTTTGGTGGACGGGAGGGATGCCTGGGTGTTGCAGTTGGCCAGTGATTTGGGCTTCGCGGTGAAAACGCTCCAGCGCGTGGGGATCACGCAGTGCTTTGGGGAGCAGAACTTTCAGGGCCAAAGACCGCTCAAAATCCCGATCCCAAATTCGGGAGACGACTCCCATTCCTCCGCGAGCGATTTCGGCCTGAATTTCAAAACCATGTTGCGAGAGTCGGAGCGTGCTCTTGTTGCTCTTTCGATCATCTCGAGGCAGACCAAGCGCGTGGGTCTGGTCTGGGTCCAAATGTCCCGACGGTGACGGCTCTTGATTCGGACGAGGGGAAGCCTGCAAGGCGTCGATGGCCGGGAGGATGTCGGCCAGGGCATCGGCGAGGTGAGGGTATTTCTCAAGGTAATTCTCGACTCGCGGTTGCTCTCCACGCTGACAACGATCCGTGAATTCCTCGACGATTTCCGCCAGCAGTGATTCGTCCAGATTCATGATTGCGACTCCAAGATACCGTCGGCCCGAAGGACATCGCGGAGCTGCAACAAGGCCCGAGTGTAGCGTTTGCTCGCCGTCCCTTTTTCCAGGTCCAAGACTTGGGCAACTTCTTCGTTGCTCAGACCCTCGACGGTCCGCAACAATAGAATTTCTTGATTCGTTTCGCTGAGTTGGAGAACCGCTTCGTGAACGCGGTCGGACATTTCTTGGGCCAACAGGTTCTGCAACGGGCCAGTTGCATTTTGGAAGAGATGTTGCACAAGCATGACCGAGGAGTTGTGCGGCATGGCCACGTCTTTGTTCAGGTCCCGGCACTGGGCTTGGTGGGCTCGCCGAAGTTGCTAGAGATTTTGGTAGGCCGTTTTTCGAAGCCAAACATGAAAGGGCATGGGGCGGCGTTGGAGAAATTCTTGTATCCGCTTGGCCAGTTCGATCTGGGCCTCTTGGACGACGTCCGAAGCGTCGACTCTCGCGCGGAGCCTGGGGCTCAAACGCATGTCGATGAACCGCCGCAATAAATCGCGGTGTCGGTCAAGAAGCTGATCCAACGCACTCTCGTCACCGGCCTCGATCCGATCGAGGAGGTGTTCAGTATTTTCAGAATCGTTCACGATCATCCAGGCCGTGCAAAGTGTTTCGAAACGAGGACCTTTTATCGACATGGTAGATCTGAGCCTCGCAGTTCGCAACTTGTTTCGCTCTGCCCATGCTGCAAAAGCCGAGATTGCGTTTGGCGGGACGGGAGCCCACCAGATCGACCCAGCCACCTTCCGAGAAAAGTAGCTGGGCGATGGACCGGCCCTTCAAAGGCCGGAACTGTAGACGCGTGAAGCGTGTCATGAAAGGCTTGCGAAGAACATGTCGAGGATATCGAACTTGTCGTTCATTGCCCCGTCCGGTCGGTCCTTGTCGATGTCGGCCTCCTCGATCGACCCGCTGTTATAATCCAAACCAGCATACGCCATCATGTAGTAAGCAAAGTGGGTTGCCCAATCTTCGACAGGATGGACTTTGCCGTACTCGCGGACGAATGTAGCCGAATCCAGGTCTGCGTTCCAGAACCAGGTTTCGCCGTAGCGGTTTGCCACGACCCAATCTCCCGACCCACTCGGCATCGTGGCCCATCCGCTCATGGCTTGGAACATGCCAATGTAACCATTCTCGCTCAGCTCATCCCAGTTGTGACCAACTTCGTGCAATACGACTTGCATGGTCCAGTCATCGCCATAGATGGGGTCGTAGGCCACTGCCGTGAGAGCCATCTTTCCTGACCCGGCGTTCCATCCCGCAGCTCTTTCGTCCCCTCGAGACTCACCGTAGATTGTGAACTCGAGCGTCTCCCCATTGGCCCCCTGGACCAGCGCATTGTTACCCGTCCTTTGTTGAAGCAATAGCAACGAGGCGTCGACCGGAAGCAGTTTCTCATTATCCCAGGTCCCGTGGAACCAATCGCTCGTTGCCATCCCATCCTTCAACTTGATGGCGACATCAAAGCCAGGGCTCACACCTCCCAGGTCCCCGGCGTCTTGCCCCCGGTCGTAGAAGCGATCAAGGCCACCGCCGTCGTTGATCGTGTCTATGGCTGGCCCACCCCAAAGGCCATCGTTCCCGGTCCCTCCAACCAGAGTATCGTTGTGGTTGCCACCGGAGAGGAAATCATCTCCGTTCCCGCCGACGAGGCTGTCTGGACCATCGCTGCCCAAGAGGGTGTCGTTCCCGTCACCCCCATCGACGAGTGTGGCACCGGAGCTTTGCTCCAACGTCACCTTGTCGTCCCCGGCATACATTTTGATTTGGAACTGGTCGGTCGGCGTGGCATTTTTGAGCGTGACCGTGTCGCCCTCGGAACTCAGGTCGCGACCGGTGATCCAGATGTCCTCCGTTTCGATGCCATCGACGTTGAGGGTTTGGAACCGTCGGAATTTCACGTCTCCGTCACGGGGTCCCAGAATGTCCAAATTTTGGCCCTTGATGGTGCGTGCGAACACATGAAGTTCCCCACTGCCTCTCTCGCCTTTTGCTCGGAGGGACGAAACCCAAGCGTAATCGGATTCGAAGTCCGACGTGGCCAGGTTTAAAATAATGTCATCATCGGCTTGGACATTGGTGACGCTTGCATACTCGTATTGCGAATCTCCGGTGATGATCAAGTCGTTGTCGTGGTTGCTGGACGAGCCGATGACGCTGTTGGAGACGAGGACCCAATCGCTCTCGTAAGTATCCCCGGTTGCATCGATGAACAAATCATCTCCGGTCGTCACGCCAGTCACCGAGACTTGGTCGTACCCGGCTCCCAATTGAATGTCCAGATCACGGGGCAAGTCGACATACGAAACACTCACATCGTCATTGCCACCTTCGAGTTCGATGACCAGATCGCTAAACGTTTTGGGGAATTCGACCGCGTTGGTTCCGTTGATGGTGGTGCCGTAACCGTAACCGGAAATTCTGACGTTTCCGTTCCACGTTTCGCTGATGTAAAGCGCGTTGTTGGAGTCGTCGCCTTGAACCATCAAGTCGCCGCTGCCGTCGATGAAGGCTTGCACCGTCGAAAGGGCCAGACGATCTTCGAGAGTTTCGATTTGCAAGCGAGAAGATTTATTGTTTGGAGCCATTTTCCAATTTCCTGGTTCGCAGTTGTTGGGAAGTATGTTTGGGTTGGTCTTCCCACAACTACCTGCCAGGAAATCGAAGGATCGACACAGAAAACGAAATTTTTCTCCCGGGCCATCCCGACCTCTTTGTCGAGATCACGACGCTGGGCTTGGTGGACATGCCTAAGTCGAATGAGATTTTGGTATGTCGTCTTCCGCAACTAGACGTGGAAAGGCATGAGACGATGCCTGAGGGAGTACCGGATGCGGGTGGGGATTACGATCTGGGCTTCCTCGATGACGTCGGACGGACCGATCCGAGACCCGGAGGTGAGGACTCAAACGTAGTTCGACGAAACGCCGCATGAGCCCTCGTTTGTTGGCCAACAATTCGTCTAACGCCTCCGAGCCATCTGCTTCAATACACACAGGGAGTCGCGCGGTTGTGGATGAATCGCTCAAGTTCACAAAATCCGTCTGGGCCCAAACGGTAATACTACGTGGAGGCAACATCTCAACCGTTCGAGTCCTCGAGCGACAAGGTCTCTTGGTATTAGTGGCGTTGTCCGAAGGCGGACATCTCATCCTGACGGGTCACGTTGTTGCGTTTCAGAACCATTTCTTCTGCGTCATCGTCGAAGTTGGGCAAGTCCAGATCACCACCCTGGTCAAATTCGTAGATTCTGAACGCCACCAACCTTACCCGAGGAATCTGCGTCGTTCCTGGTAAGTTCTATCACCGTTGTTCGGCAAAACTCGGAACTCTCCTTCAAAAGAAGTAAAGTCCGATTGGCGTCGGTCATGAAGTGGTCGAGGCCGATTAGTTCTGGATCACTAAAATGGTGTTGTCGAGATTGACATCGGAAGAAACCAGACGCCTCGCATGTTGCCGCGTTTATTCGGAACGTGACCGCAGGTGATTTTCTTTTCCGGTGGTGAAAGTGGAAAATATGTCCTGCGTGTGTTG
>CAYYUU010000004.1:8909-13909 GCA_964474955.1 uncultured Alcaligenaceae bacterium
GGGATCCTGGCCAATCCAGGACCTCATGTCGACATTTATTTGATCTGGGAGAAAATCAGGGCATATCCCTGTCAATCTATTTCTGAGAAAGTTTCCATGTTGCGTTGCGGCACCATCGGCACGAGCCCCGCTAAACTTGGATCTTGAGCCTCGGGACGAAGAACGGAACATCAACACCTGTCCGTTTCGTAGGCACACGCATCTCGCGTGTACCTTTCTTGGACCGGATTTTCTGACACACACGCGAGCCGCGTGTACCTACGACGCGTGCGAAAAACGGGACACATATTTCTTTCGCGTTCCCGTGTGCCTACTACTTCTGACACCGAAATGTGGAGCCAAGGCGTGGAAAAACGCACTATTTTGATTCAGATCGATACGGACGCTCACCCCAGCGTTTTCGACCGCGTTGTCGCGATTGATGCGGGAGTTGATGAACTCTTCAGCTACGGTGGGATCGAAGCCATAGACGTGATGGGTCTTGTTCATGGAGCCATCTTTACGCGCAAGACGGACGACCTGAAGCGGACCGCCATTTTCGTCGGGGGCAGCAACGTCGAAGCCGCAGAGGCACTCGTCGAGGAAGCTCGCAAACACATGATCCCACCGGCCAACTTGCAAGTGTCGATCTTGATGGACGCGAACGGTTGCAACACGACGGCCTCGGCGGCGGTGCTGGCGGCGGGCGAACATCTCGATCTCGGACTGACCAAGGCCATCGTGTTGGGCGGGACCGGGCCCGTCGGACAACGAGTCGCTCGATTGTTGGCTCGCCAGGGGGCGACCGTTCGCGTGGCCTCTCGAAAGAAAGAGCGGGCGGCGGGCGTCTGTGAAGCCGTCAAGACTCGCGTCGAAGGAGCGAACCTCGAACCGGTTGCCACTGGTTCGGAAGAAGAGTTAAAGGCCGCGATGCAAGGACAACAACTCGTCGTCGCTGCCGGAGCCGCTGGCATCACGTTGTTGCCCGAATCGATTCGTCAGCAATGCAACGACCTCAAAGTCGTCATCGATCTGAACGCCGTTCCACCTCTGGGAATCGAAGGCGTGGGTGTCGCCGACAAAGCCAAGGACATCGGCGGAGTCCTCTGCTATGGCGCGATCGGCGTGGGCGGCACGAAGATGAAGATCCATCGGGGCGCAATCGCTCGATTATTCCAATCCAATAACCAGGTGATGGACGCCGAAGAAGTCTACGCCCTCGGGTTGGAGGCGTAACGACCGATGGTCCGTGTCGCTGGTACTGATCCTGGGACAAGTAGCCTCGATGTGTTGGTTCTGGAGGACGGAATTGTTCTCGACCAACACCGATTCACGCCCAAGGACTTGCAAAGATCACCCGAGCTTCCCGTCGAGTGGTTGCGAGAACGCGGCCCTTTTGATCTGGTGGCGGGACCTTCCGGATACGGCCTGCCACTCGTTCGAAATGCCGATTGTACCGAAGAACATATCCATCTCATGTCCCTGGTCCGGCCCGACGAACGAGGACAATGCCAAGGGGTCGTGCAGTTCTCCGCGATGCTGCGGGCGTTTTGGAAGTCCGAACTTCCGGTCGTGTTCTTGCCCGGAGTGATTCACTTGCCGACCGTTCCCGCGTATCGAAAACACAATCGTATCGACATGGGAACTGCCGACAAACTCTGTGTCGCCGCTTTGGCGCTCGCTCGACACGCGGCAACTTACAACGTCGGTCTCGAGCAATCGAATCTCTGCGTCGTCGAGTTGGGTTCGGCGTTCACGGCGTCTTTGGTGATCGCGAACGGACAAGTCGTTGATGGCGTCGGCGGAACGAGTGGACCCATCGGTTGGAAAAGCGGCGGAGCGTGGGACGGCGAAACGGCCTACTGGCTCTCGCCATTGAAAAAGGACGATCTCTTTCGAGGCGGTGCGTCGGAGTTTCCGGAGGAAACGACGAGACGCACGATGTTGTGTGAGTCCGTGGTGAAGTGTGTCGCCGGGTTCCGGGCGATTCACAAGTTCGATTCGATTTATCTATCGGGGCGATTGTTAGAACTCGAACCCCAGCTTGCCACACAACTGAAGGTCCCGTTATCACGCCTCGGAAACGTCAAGCGCCTTGCATCCTTGACAAACGCATGGGTGAAGCACGCGGCCCAAGGCGCCGCAGTACTGGCAAATGGCTTGACTGGAGATCCGTATCAAGAGGTCGCGAGGCGGCTCGAACTCACAAGAGCGACAGGCACGATTCTGAGTTGGTTGCAGAAGTAGGAGAGAAAGGTGAAAGGGAACAGAAAGAAAAGACAGATTCTCACGCGAAGACGCGAAGGAAAGAAAAACAAGAATAGCCACAGAGATCACAGAGGATTAACTCTTTGTATTTCTCTGTGTTCTCTGTGATCTCTGTGGCTTCAGACTGATCTTTCTGTTCCCTATTCCTCCCTGTTCTCTATTCCATCACCATTTTCCGTTTTCGACCAACCATCGCAGAGCATCGATGAAATACTCTGACGTCTCCTCGGATGGGGCGAACAGATGCCCCGTGAAGTCTCCCGAAAACGTGTGAACGTCGTCCATCCGGACGTCGGAGAAATCGATCCGTTCCGGTAGACTTGCATACTTTTCGAGAAACTCGGCCCAGGTCTTCCCGACGACGTGATACTTCTCTTGGTCCAAGCTGAAGAGTATGACTTGGCCGACGTGTCCTTTGGGACCCGGGGCGAGGTCGATCGCGAGATTGTTGAACGTCCCTTCCTCGAACAAAAGGGGAATCCACTCTCTGGGGAAGTCATCGCATCGAATCGCTCCCGGAGGATGGGACGTGCGTGGTAAGTCGAACTCGGGGGAGGCGTTGTATCTCTGATGATTTTCCGCCCAATGTTCCCAGTTGCCGAGCACCATTTTCAGGGGATCGAAATCGTCGCCGAAGAAAAACAGTTCAATTTCTTCGTTGTGGATGCGATACGAATGCTTGAAGTCTTCCGGGAGTTTCAGGCCCATCGCCTTCTCGACGGCGGCAATTTCTTTGAGGGTAGCTCCATTGAGAAAGTCGTCGCTATCGAACCAGGGAATCGCCTCATCCATGCGTTTTCGAATGCGAGCCCAACTTCTGGAAACCGAAATGGGCAGTAAGCCGTCTCCGCAAGCCCTCTCGTATTTTTTGAGCCAACGTTTGCCGCACTTTGCACGAAGTTCGAGTTCTGCGGGAAAGAACTCCTTCAAGGACGGTGAACGTTTGATCGCCTTGAGCATCTCGCAATGGGTTCGTACGAGGGTTGCTCCGTGAGGGTTCGCGTTCTCATCGAGCCAGTCCGCGTAGACGAGACGCTCGGCCTCTTTGTGTGGGGAATCCTGGAGCGTCTTCAGGAGTGCGGCTTCGGAAGTCATTGGTACTTTTGAGCCTCTGGTGTCAAGAAAACGTACGCAAGTAGTGATTGGAAGCGGCCATTTCGTACCAGAGAAAGATAGCTGGACGGAGACCGTTCGACCGTGTATAATACACTTAACTCTCGTTAATGATGCCATACCATCTTGAATCGCTCACTTCAAATCTGGCAGTCATCAATTCTGTAGAGTTGACTGTCTACTTCTTCATGCGAAGTTATGCTCTCTAAATCAGCATTTCCTCAAATGAATTTCCTTCGCAAAAGGATTCACCAACCCTGATTGCATTCATCCATCAACGTTGACGTGATTCCACACACACAACCGTGGATTAAGGATCGCCTTGTCAACATAATGCAACGGATACGACTCAGCCTCCCTGAATCATCTTCGGACCCGCGGCGGCTTTTGAGTTAGTGCACATGGTCCGTCGCGAGTGTGCCGATTCTGTGGATATGTTTTCCGTCGCAGCAACACCCTCATCCGTGGATCGCACGCAGAGTTTCCATAATCCAACGCGAATGTCATTCGAAGACGATCGCTTCTTGGTTCTTTTTCTGTCACTGGAGAGAATGAATGATGCAAACGGCACAACCCGGGGACCGCATTCAGGTTCATTACGCTAAACGTTTTCAGGACGGATCCGTTGTGTCTTCGAAAAATAAGGGGCCGTTGGAAATCACCGTCGGTGTCGACGATCCGCGTCTGCCGGGATTGGGCTTGGCCCTTGTCGGCTTGTCGCCTGGACAAACAACAATGCTCACCTTGTCCGCCGAAGAAGCCTACGGGCCGGTCAACTCCGACAAAATTGTGCGTTGCTCTCGCAAACGCTTTGGCCAGAACGAAAAGCTGGAAGCTGGCCATCTGGCGCACATGAAGACGAAACGGGGCCAGCGAGTCGTTCGTGTCATGGAAGTTCACGAGAACGACGTCCTCGTGAATGCCAACCATCCATGGGCCGGACAACGAATGGAAATGAAGGTCCGGCTCCAATCGATTCTCGAATCAGAGGTGGGCTCTCGGGATCAAAAAAGTGCTCCCAAGTTTAACGAACAGTCGTAACTTCGCCTTCCCAGCCCCACTCGGTCTCGAAGGATCAACTGCCTCAGCAGCGCAAGAAATCTGTCTGAGGTTATCCAACTACTTAAAACGTCCTCAAGGTCACGAGGACACTTTTTCTTTTTGGAGTTCTGTAATGGGTAAGAAACTGTACGTCGGTAACCTGAGCTACAACGTCACCGACGACGACTTGACCGAGTACTTCTCACCGTTTGGGACGGTGCAGTCGGCCCAAGTCGTCATGGACCGCGATACCGGCCGATCGAAAGGTTTCGGGTTCGTGGAAATGGGCAACGATCAAGAAGCCGACGCGGCCATCGCTGCCCTCAACGGAAAAGACATGGATGGTCGGTCCCTCAACGTCAATGAAGCCCGACCCAAACGCGAAGGCGGTGGTGGTGGCGGCGGTCGAGGACGTGGCTACGGTGACCGGCGCTATTAAGCCCCGACTCCGACGGCGGCAGTCCAACCTTAGACCGGGGCGGTCGGATCAATAAGTTTCGCATTTGGAGAGTGTCGTAATTAAGGGGGCGGAAGAAGACACAAAAAAAAAACCCCAAAAATAAAAAGAGGTATTATAACACAGCCCACAGGCGAGGGTT
>CAYYUU010000004.1:13919-23143 GCA_964474955.1 uncultured Alcaligenaceae bacterium
CCCAATTCTTTCCCGGCGCGTGCTTTATAAATATTTTTCTTTTTTGTTTTGTGTTTTTTTTCGCTCATATAAACACGACACTCAAAAACACCACCAAAAATCCAACGCGTATTTCTCCGACCGCCCTCGGCCTAGGTTTGAGGATTCCGACAAACCGGACAACAACAAATTTCGCGTGACCCGCCAGTGCCCGACTCACACTTTGAGAGGAACCTGTTATGGGCAACCATTGGTATTATCAACACAACGACAACAAGAGGGGGCCATTCTCGGGACGAGAACTTCGAGATTTGGCCGACGCCGGAAAAATTCTGCGGACCGACACCGTTTGGAAGGAAGGCGTCGAGAAAGGCGTCCCTGCGAGCAAAGTTCAATATCTGTTTCCGGTGGACGAGAAAGCAACCGCCCAGGCAGACGTTGCACTCCCAGACACCAGGTCGATAGACATCCCACCAAAAATCGACGAAGCACCAACATCCCACGAACTCACTCCGCCTCCGAGCGTGCCCGGGGAGGCACCCCCAACGGAGGAACCACCGCGACCCCCAACGCAACGCCGCGCCCCCCAGCAGAACGTCCGTAAATTCCGGGCGGTGCCCGGCAGAGGAGCCACGATCGTTGGTCAAGACGGAACCACTGCTCGGATCAAAAAGACTTGTACCGAGTGTGGATATCAAGACGCATGTTATCACCGGATGCGGATTGCCGTCGGCGTGAACAAGGCTAACTTCTACTGCCCAAAATGCCGAAGAACCCGCGAGGTCCAGTTCCGCGGAATGAAAAGCCAATAGGCAAATGGCCATTCTGCTTGCGAGTCGGAGGAATGGCACTCCGCAGCCCTTGTTTGCTCTTTTGGCCAAGTCTTCAATTTCGGCGTGCTTGCGATCGTCTTTATTTCTTGACCGGCACGATTTCTCCGCACTCGACCAACGCCATCATCGCAAACGCCGTCCCGGCATGGGTTAAGTAATGTCGGCTATCTATGTGCAGAGACCGAGTAAACCATCGTCCGCTCTGGCGTTGGTGCGACTTCAGCCACCCAATGCCCTTTCGAATGGCCGGATGCTTGGCCGGAACACCTGCCCGACGAAGCACATAAATCGTGAACCCCGTCGCGTACCCGTCGCTCTTCTTCGTATCCTGCTTGGACCCATCCGCTCGTTCCCAATTCCCCATCGATGGAAGATTCCAACCGCCGTCGGGCCGCTGGAGCTTGAGCAACTTCTGGAGAGTGGCCTTTTTGGCTTTCGCCGTCATGAGTTGGTCGACATACGTCGCAGCCCATAACGTCATTGCCTGATGATGCACCGTTGGAGCGGGGTTCGCCTTGAGATATTTCTGGATGCCCTGAAGACCTCGTTTGGCGAGTTTGGTTTCGGCATATTTCTCGGGAGCGACCCCCACCGCAATCGCGGCTAACGTCACGCCATAATGGTCGTCCGATTCCATCGGCGGCCAGTCACATTTGAGCCAGTCCCAACCACCGTCTTTGCGTTGCACTGTCCACATCCGATCGAGGGCTTTTTTCGTCGTTGGGTGGAGCTTCTTGGTCGTCGCCGCATCGTTGAACGCCAGAGCCGCCGCAGTCGCCACGACTTCCGCATCCCATCGCGGTTTGTGTTTCGGCCAGCGGACTTCGACGAGTTGCTCGGCAAACTTACGAACTTGATCGTGAGCCACGACGTCACTGGAGATTAAAGGACGAGCATAGAGATAGGCATAGTTGGTGTGACAGGAAAAACACCGCCGTCGCTTCTGCCACGTGAGCGCAGCGGAATCCAAAAATTGCGTCCCCTTTTTCAAGGAGAACTCCTTGGCGAATGGCTCATTGCGTTTGTTCGGGCCAGGATCAACCGCGTTCTTCAACGTCACCGGCTCCGCAGACACAACTGTCCCTCCAAGCACCACCGCCGCAAGGCAACAAACGCATTTCATCATTACTCTGTTCATCGAGAGCCCCCATGATCCGTTACGAAGATCGATCATTATGTTCCGACGTTCTTTGTAAGGTCGCATCTGGCCGAGGGAGGAGCAACAATTTTCCGATTCGGCTACGTCCAGGAGTCTGGGGTCTGGAATGAAAAGTGCCCTGCATCCGGAAGCCTGAGAGGTGACTCGTGGACGCAGGGTTGTGAAGGCTAGATCAAGATGTGAAATGTTAGGACCGGACAGATGCGACACAGACTCCCAAGGCGTGCAGAATCTGCGAGAAAGGGGGGTGAGTTGTTGTTCTGTCTTTGACCGAAGGCTCAGTTCAAACGAGCCTGCGGCAAAGAACGTAACTTGTTTCCAGGGCGGCGAGCTGTAACCAATTCACCCTCGAACCGCGGGCTCCCGACCACAGCACGGGGACAGCCCGCCGCCCAACGTGTTTCCTTATGGCAGGTCCGTTCGCAAGTACGTTTCGGGGATGATCGTTTCGTTTTGGCCGGGACCTGAGAACAGCAAACGCATGTCCGTCGTCCCGTTCTGCTGGAAGTACTCCAACCGGATCGGATGCCAACCGGCCGTCAACGTCACCTCACCGTCATCACGGGTCGACGTGTGCTGATTCCAGTGATCGATGATCGGGGCATCATTGTCTCCGACGTCGCCCACCCACAACCGCACGCCGTCATTACTATATGTCGTGAATTGCCACGCCCCCGGGTTCTCGATGAAGACATAGCCTTCCCACCGGATCGAATATTGGTCGTCCGAATTGACCTGACCTCCCGCGTCGTCGCCCAGGACATCGTTCGGATAGTTGATCGTCTTGGAGATGGCTTGGGACGCAACTCCGGTCAGGTTCGTCGAGTTGAAATAGGTCGCTCGAAGTCCCGACTCGCCCGTATCCACGTCCCCGACCGTCACCAACACGACGTCATTGACAGACTTCCCTCCGGAGTCCGTCGCTGTCACGGTGACCGTCGCGACACCGACCGTGTTCGGGGCGTACGTCAGGGTCAGGGTCGCACCGTTCACGGCTGCTACGACCACGCCAGTGTCACTGCTGGTGACGGAGTAGGACAGGGTCGCATCCTCGGCATCCGAGAAGACGTTGGATAGATCAATCTGTGTCGGAGAAGCGTTCGCTTCGACGGCGATGTCGTCGATTGGGTTGGCCACCTGCGGGCGTTGGTCGGTGTCCGTGTTGGTGACCAGGATGGCCCAGTCTTGATTCCGAGCGTTCGGAGCTTGACCGAGGTTCACGAAGCTGCCAGCTTCGACCTCGGTGACCGTTCCGTCTTGCAGCGAACCACCGTTGCGAGGGTCGTACCACTGGACCGAGAATGTCCCTTCGGCACCTCGCAGATCCAGGTCCGTCGTCCCCCCATTCTTCAGATAGACGACGTACACCTCGTCCTCCTTGATGAACCCATAGTCATCGGTCGTGGTGCTGATGCCGTTGTTGTTGGTCATCTCCCAGAACGGGATGTCGTTGTTGTTGAAGAACTCGAGGGCGGAGCTGGTGGAGTCCCACCAGTCGGCCCGACTGCGGAAGTCTTGGAGGGTCAGGTCGGAGTTATTATGTTGGTATCCGAAGTACCACTCGTTCCCCCAGCCTCCGGCCATGAATGTCCCCCAGAGGGCATTTTTGCGACCGTCTTCGTGAGAGTTCCCCGCGTCGTTGTCGGGCCTTAGAGCGTGCGACGCATCACCGGGTTCGTCGACCGCAACCGCCCACGGCTTCCCGGCATTGACCGACCGAGTCAGGTAGTCCTTGACCCTGTTGTGGACGTTGCCGAAGTCCGCCCTGTTGGTCTGAAGCGAGAAACCTGTCAGCTCCGACGCATCCCCCAACAGGTCATAGTGATTGCTGCCGTTGTGAATCACGATGTGATGGTTGTAAGGGTCGGTGTTGTGGAAGTAATCGGCCCAGGACTGCTTCTGGGAGGTGCTCGCGTTGTTGATCTCTTCCCCAAGGTTCCAATTCAAGGCGAGGTGATGCCCGAACCTCGCGATCAACTCGCGGTAGTACATCGTTCGCTCGGTCCCCAGGTTCCCGTTATCCAGAAGCAATTCGTTCTCGGTCTCCTGCGTCTTGAAGTGTAAGAACATGCCCATGTGGTCGGCGTGTTCGAACAGGACTTCCCACTGTGCCAGCTTCGACACGTCGAACCGAGTGCGGTCCTGGCTGGCCGTCGAAATCCAGGGGAATACGTTCTTGTCGTCACCCTGGTAAGTCATCGGAATGAACGAAAACGCGTTCTGTCCTTCCGACGCCAGATAGTTCACAGCACCAATGATCTCGGTCCCTTTACCGTTCTGCCAGCTCGGATCACCAGGGCGGTAATCTTGCTGGTGAGGTGCCCACGACTTGAGCCGACCTCCCACGTTTGTGGTGTTATCGAAGTCCTCATAAGCCAGCAGATTCTCCGGAGAGTCGGCCCCCTGCTTGAGGAAATACTCGCCGGTCTCGGCGAACTGCAGGTAGTGTCCGCCGACGTAATTCAACCGTCCCTTGCTCCGCAGGTCGATCCCGGTCTTGTCCGTGTCGGCAACCGTGAAGCTCCCGCTCGCGCCATCGAAGGACGTCGCTGTCCCTGCCTGGGGGTTACTGCTCACGGCGACATTGCTCCCTGTCCGGAACGACGCCGTGTAGGTCCATGTTCCCGTCTCTTCCGGAGAGAAGTGAACCCGCCAGACGTTCCCACTCGTCGCGCTCGTGTTGGCCGCATCCCCGTCCGCCGCATAGAACCCCGGCACGACCAAGGTTGTCCCTGTCCCCTGGTTCGTGAATGTCACGTCCAAACGGTAGTCGAGGAACGGATTCTTTGAGTCCGTCTCAGAGACAGTTGGCCCTTGGAAGTCAACAGTGAGCTTGTGCCACTTCTTGAGTTCGCCTCTGACCGTCCCAGCTGCTCCCCCCCTGTCCGATTCCGGTTTATTCAGATCCTGAGCTTCGTTGCTGCTGGTGTCCTGATGCCGGAAGACGATACGGTTCAAGCTGAAATATTTCGACCGACCAGAGACGACTACTTTGTAGGTCTCGCCCGCCTTGAAGTTATAAACAGCCACACGTTTGTTGTTATGCCCACCCAGGTCAAGCCGGTTGCCGGACGCCCACGCGAAACTGTTGGCGTTACCGCCAAAGAACTTGGTATCGCTCTGCAGTACACTCAGGGCAGCATTGTCACCATGACTGGTGTAGGGGCCAGGACCGGCGGTGTAGTCGCCCTCGACGCGGAAGTATGCGTCATTGCTATGATCACTGGGTTGGCCATGAGTGGTATCACGGGCTGCGTGCATGTGTAGGTAATACAGCCCGCTCTTGTTGATTTTGAACTCGTACTCGAGTGGAGAATTCGGAGGACCGCTGGACGTTTGGTTTCCGGTGAATTCCAAGTAACCAGGGCCGGTGTAGTTGGTGAGGTCAGTTCGTTCTCGCCAAAGGCCCAAATCGGAGTCGGTGTTTTCGACTTCGATAATCACCAATCCGTTGGCTTCCTGATAGACACCCGAACTGACGTCACCAGCCGCGACGGTGACGATGGCGGTGTCATGGGCCTCGTTCCCGTCATTGTCCGCGACCGTGAGTTGGAATTCATAGGTCCCCACTACGAGACCACTCGCGGTCAAGTCCTCTGCGTCATTGCCGCCCAGAACGGCCGTACTTGGTCCACTGATTTGGACCCACTCGTAAGAGACAATTGTTCCTTCGTCGGACGCCGACCCGTCGAGGGTGACGCGGTTCGTCGGGAGCGTGATGGAGCGATCGGGGCCAGCGTCGACCGTAGGCAGCTCGTTCACGTCATTGAGATTGATCGTGAACGTTTTCGACATCGGAAGCTGAGCACCGCTCCTGTCCGTCACCTGCACCAGGATGGTGTGGGACGTCGCCGTCTCGAAGTCGAGCCGAGAACCATTCGCCACCCGAAGTTCGTTTCCGACGATCTGGAATCGGCCACCGGCACTGTTGGTCAGGGTGAACGTGTGCGTGTCATTGACGTCAGGGTCGACGGCCGTGAGTGTCCCGACGACGGTGTTGCTGTTGGCGTTCTCATCAACCGTGTTGGCCGAAAGTGTGACGTCCGTCGGGGGTCGATTTGGGGCCGTCCCTGGCTCACTCGTGGCCAGATTTGTGGCCGGGATGATGACCTCACTTTGTCCCGGACCGGAGTACCTCAGCTCCATGTGAGTCGTTCCATTTTGCTCGAAGTATTCGAGTCGAATGGGGTGCCAACCGGCTTCGAGGGTAATTGTACCGTCGTCCCGAGTGGCCTTGTGTCGGTCCCAGTGATCGATGATTTGAGTGTCGTCGACCCAGAGCCGCACGCCGTCGTTGCTGATCGTCGTAAAGGTCCACGTCCCACCCTGATCGACCTTTACGTAACCCGTCCAGCGGATCGAATACTGGTCGTCCGGGTTGACGAGACCTTGGGCGTCATCACCCAGAACATCGTTCGGGAAGTCGATCGTCTGGTCCACACGCACCGACGCGCTTTGGGTCAGATGGATGGTGTCGAAGTACTCACCCCGAAGGCCCGACTCGAAGGACAACACTTCGTTCACGGTCACAGTGAATGTGTCCTCGACGTGGAGACCTCGCGAGTCCGTCCCGCGGACGGTCACGTTGGCCGTCCCATGCTGTCCGTCCGCATAGGACAACGTCAGCTGGGTGCCGTTGAGGGACGTTCCTACGAGAGACGGATTCGTGTTCCTCGTGACGCTCACGGAAGTGATGGCCCCGTCATCCGGATCTGCGAAGACGCTCGCCAGGTCGATCGTCGTGTCGGTGGTCCCTTCGTCGACCTCCACGTCGGCAATCGGATTCACCACTGTTGGCGTTTCGTTGACGTCGATGACGTCGATGGTGATTGCTTTCGGCGTCGAGAGTTGGGCACCATTCGCGTCGGCGACCTGAACAAAGATCGTGTGCGACGTATTTGTTTCGAAGTCGAGCAGGGAATCGTTGGCCACGCGGAGTTCATCGCCTACGATCCGAAAGCGCCCACCTGCGTTGTCCGTCAAGCTGTAGGTGTGCGTGTCGTCGGAATCCGGATCGATCGCAGTGAATTGGCCCACGAGGGTGTCTCTGGGAGCATTCTCGTCGACGTCATTTGCCGAGAGAGTGACATCCGTCGGAGGTCGATTGGGGTCCGTCCTCGGATCAATTGGAGACAAGTTCGTGGTCGGGATGATGACCTCATTCTGTCCCGGACCGGAGTACCTCAGCTCCAAGTGAGTCGTCCCATTTTGCTCGAAGTATTCGAGTCGAATGGGGTGCCAACCGGCTTCGAGTGTAATCGTCCCGTCGTCCCGGGTGGCCCTGTGTTGGTCCCAGTGATTGATGATGAGAGTATCATCGACCCAGAGTCGCACGCCGTCGTTGCTGATCGTCGTAAATGTCCACGTCCCGCCCTGATCGACCTTCACGAAACCGGTCCAACGGATTGAGTAGTTGTCATCCGGCGCGACGACACCTTGGGCGTCGTCACCGAGTGCATCGTCGGGAAAGTTAATCGTCTGATCGATCCGTTGGGCGACCGGGTCTGTGAGATTGATGTTGTCGAAGTATTCTCCAACGAGGCCACAGACATCGCCCGCCATAAGATTCCGGGCTTCGAGCGTCTCGAACTGCATCGGTTTCCGCTGGCAACGTTGGCTCGTCGGCCTTCGCCCCGTCCACAAAGTTTGTGCGCGCAATTTCTCCATCGTCGACACCTCTTCGCCGTATGTATAGGAATGTCAAGTAAATGAATGCTGTTTCTGCAGATCGGAATTGTTCCCGCCCACTCCTTCGGGAGCTAGGATGGTAACCAGACGCTCATTCGTTCGAATCCTCTCGGATCGACTCTGTGCAGCTAGACTTGGAACCCGTGCGAATAAAAGGAAACCCGCGAAGTTTGGAAAGGAATTGAGAAAAACCCTCGCCCTTCTCGAAGCAGCTTACGTATTGATTGCCGCGTTGCCAGAACTCTCGTTGCGACCCTTCCACCAAGAAGTCGAGTCTTGCCACTCGGACTCGGGCCCCCCGACGAGTCCGAAACCCATCCCGTTCCAATGCCTGCCTGGCAAGCCTCGGAACGAGAGGAGTGTGTTAGGAGAGTTCGTCCAATTAATAGTGCGAAAAAAGTCTCGGATATGGCTCCCGAAAAATGAAAAAAAGCTCCGAGCCTCAACAAATATCCTTCGCGTTTTTCCCAGCCTGAAGCGTGAGCAAAAGATCTTTGTTTGTCCTTCGCTTGCGTTTCAGGCTTGTATTCAAAGCGTCACCTATCTGGCTTGTGTCTCGGACGCGTCGAGTTGTTGTCGCAACCACGAACGTGCGTACGCCCAATCTTTCTTCACCGTTGCGACCGAAACTCCCAACTCCCGAGCCGCTTGTTGGATCGTGAGGCCACTAAAATATCGCAGACGAACGATCTGCGCTGGACGTGCCGCTCTTTGTTCCAAATTTTGCAACGCCTCTCCCAAGTCCAACAACTCCGGCCGTTGGAGTTGGCAAGAGGCCTGGGCCGTATCGATGTCCACCCGTCTGAGGTGACCTCCGCGTTTTTGCGAGAGACTCCTACGAGCCCGTTCGATCAGAATTCGCTGCATGACCACGGCTGCCGCTGAAAAGAATTGGCTCCGGTTTTGCCAGCCTTGAGGCGGACCATCACTTGCCAGCCGCATGTACACTTCGTGCACCAGCGCCGCCGGTTCGAGCTTCTGAGCAGACTGTTCCCGTGTCAACTTCCGAGCCGCGAGTCGCCGCAACGCCGTGTAGACTAAAGGCATCATTTGCGCAGCGGTGGCCGGTTGTGACAATGTCCGGGGAGGCGATGACATGTTTTTTGTTCCTGAATCGATTAACGTTCCTGATTCCTCGACATGGACAACTCGTACCCCGCACCGAAATACCATCCGGTGCAAACGCACGTAGTCCGGAGGCGTCCTGAGAACGCACGTCTTCCAACGTGGAAATGTTGGTTCGAGAAATTTGATTAGGGGATATTCAGGTATCAGACGGGAGAAAAGATACCCAACTCACTCGAGACGATTTTTCCTGCAGCGTTATTTAATATATGCCGCAGTTGCGGACTCGCAACCGGAAAACGACCACTTCGCAAGAAATTTTCTCGGCCAGACACTCCAGCACAGGTTGGCGAAAACTGAACAATCGTTTATTCCGCCTTCCGATCCCCAAACGAAGATAGCTTCGTGTCTCCTTGATTTTCAATTAGACTACGTATAAACTAATTACGTAACAAATAATTTCTCCACCAACTTTCAAACCGCGGGCTTTAATACTACTC
>CAYYUU010000005.1:0-21863 GCA_964474955.1 uncultured Alcaligenaceae bacterium
TTTGTTGGTGTGCTTGGTGATCTTCGGACTCATGGTCTTCCTCGTCGTCAACGGGCACGGGCACCACGTCCCGCCGCGAGAACCGGCCAACGGAGCCGAACCAGGGTTGTACGAAAAACTCGCGACGAAAGGCCAGGAGGGCATGGGGGCGAATCTCGACGCGCCCGCGGATCGAGCCACGGCCTATCCGGCGCGTCCGGAATGGTACTTCTTGTTCTTGTTCCAGTTGCTCAAATATTTTCCGGGCGACCTCAAGGTCCTCGGCACGGTCGTCATCCCGGGAGGCATCGGGCTGCTGCTGTTCTTGATGCCGTTTCTCGGCTCCAACAAGATGGGACTTGCGAGCAAAATTTTCGGTGGCTTCATGTTGCTGTTGAGCCTTGCGGGTGCCGGAGGACTGACGTATCTCGCGGTCACGCCGGGCATGCTCCAACCGACCGAACATGCCCTCGTCACGCGGATTCTCCTGGGGCCGGCCTGGATGTCGGTGATCCTGTTTGGTTTGGCGTTCGTTGTCGGCAAGATGAAACCCTTTGGCCATGCCTTTGGCGTTTTGGTCGTGATGACGTTGATCACGGCGGCCGCGTCCCTGACGTGTCTTGCGTTGGCCGACGATACGTCTCCCTGGATACCTCTCGAAGACGACGCGACACGCGAGATGTCGCACGCGCTGCTGACTCGGATTGCCCTCGTGTTGATACCAGCAGTGGCGGGATTCTGGTTGCTGCATCTCGCCATCATGCCACTCATCAAACAGCGGGTGGTTCGAGGAATGGTCCAAATCCTCTCGTACGCCATTCTGCTCGTTGGCTTCCTTGCGATCGGAGCCGGAATCTTTGTGGCCATGCAACCCGACGCCGTCCCGGAGCAACTTCAAGAGACAAAGACGAAACTCGAGAAGAAGTTGAAGGAAAGTATCGAGCAGTTCGAAAAGGCCGATGATGGTTCGAAAAAGGATTTCAAGGAGGCCATCAAGCACGCCAAGGATTATCAAAAGGAACTTCAGGTTGCCGAAAAAGCAGCCGAGCGTGCCATCAAACTGGCCTGGACGCAAGGGGTTCCTCCCGAAGGCGGAATGTACCTCCTGCGCAATGATCCCAAGACTCGATTCAAGGACATATTCTTGAAGAACTGCGCCACGTGCCACAGCTACGGCGAACTCGGCAACACCAAATGGACGACGACCGACCTGGAGAACTTTAAGGACACCAAGTTCACGGCTCCGGACCTCGGCGGGTTCGGCACGAAGTTTTGGATCCATGAGTTCTTCAAGGACATGAAGGGCGAAGAACTCGGACCCTATTTCTACGGACGAGCGGGCAAGCAGCGACGGAGGGGATATTACTTCCGCGGGATGGCAACAGCCGTCCGGGAGTACTACGAGGCTGCCGCTGCTGAAGCGAAGCAAAAAAATCAGAGTGTCGAGGCGGCACACCAAAAAGTGACAGACGATCTCGAGAAGATCGCTGGCTGGTTGGCCAAGCACCCGACAGGGACGAAGTGGGAAGGTGAGTACAAGGTCGGCTTCGAGTTGTTCAAGGGTGACAGATACCGATGCCACACGTGCCATCAATACGAAGGCGTTTCCAAGCCCGGGGAAGGTCCAGATTTAACAGCGTACGGATCGCAGAAATGGCTCCTTCGAATGCTGCGGAGTCCGGACCACGAAAGCACGTACGGGACCAAAAACAAAATGCCCGCCTTCCGCAACTGGACCGGCACTCTTGGAAAGGTCATGGCGGAAGACTACAAAGCCCGTTACTTCCCCGCCATGGATCCGAAAAAGCAGGAACAACGACTCTTCCAAATCCGGGACATCGATCGTGAAATCTTGATCCGGCACTTTACCAGGGATGACCGCGTCGTCTTCGGTGGACAAGAAATCACCGGTGCGAAGAAGAAGGAAGAAGAGTAGTCCGGAACAGACCATTTGGTTCTTGCGTCGAACGCAATCAGACGGCAAGATACAAAAAATCCCAGCGATAGTTCTCTCGCCCGATTTACTGATGTTAGGAGGAACGTGATGAAACCGATCACTCGTATGCTTTTGGCGGGCGTCGCCATCTTGGCTGCTTCGCCCCTCGTTTTCAGTATTCCAACGACTGGAGACGATAAGATCATGAAGGCCGTCAGGCCACCAATCGACAAAGTGGCCGACGCCGTCGCTGCCGGAAAGAAATCCGAAGACACCGACAAGTTGGTCAAGGTCGCCATCAAGAAAGTTTACGCCGCCGACGACAAGGAATACGCGTGGCTCAACGTCATGGCCGTCTTCAAGCCCCGAAAGCGTGGCGGCTTTGGCGTCGGTGAGAAGAAGGGCGAAGTGTTCCCCGACGGCATCGAGCGAATGATACTCGGCCTGAACCGAGATGCGCCGAGCCCGAGCAAGCTCAAAGCCTACACGCCGGCTTTGATCAAGATGGCGAACCGAACCATCGCCATCGCTCGCATTTCGCAAGCCATGCCCATGCTGAAGGACAAGAAGAAGCGACCGGCGAAAGACAAGTGGATTAAGTATTCCAAGGAAATGGAAGAAGCCGCACAGAACTTCATCAAGGCCGTCAAGTCCAAGTCTCCCGCCGCGGTCAAGAAAGCCGCCACGAAGTTGGACAACACTTGCCAGAACTGCCACGGCGATTTCCGCTTGTAAAATACTGTCCGTGAGACGTTCACAACCCATAGGGCGAGGCCAAGACCTTGCCCTTTTCTCTTGCGCTCACCTCGTTTGCAGGCCCAAAATGAATTTTGAGGGCCAAAATCGGTAATGTTGGATCGTAGGACAGGTTTTTAACCTGTCCTACGGACCTCACCCAATTGCATTCCTGAATTCGTTCGTCAAAAACCATAGATCCCACTACTCGACCGAATTGCAGTCCGGAGGAACGTGATGAAACCGATCGTTCGTTTGGTGTTGGCCGGGGTCGCCGTCTTGGCCGCCGCGCCTCTCGTTTTCAGCATTCCGGTGACCGGGGACGCGAAGATTCTCAAGGCCATCAAGCCGCCCATCGAGAAAACCGCCGACGCCATCGCCGCGGGAAAGAAGTCCGCCGACGTCGACAAGTTAGTCAAAGCTACTGTCGCGAAAGTCTACAAAGTGGATGACAAGGAATACGCTTGGTTAAACGTCATGTCGACCTTCAGGCCGAAAGACAAGGGCGGCTACGAAATCGAAAGAAAGATCCAGTCGCTGACGCGAAACAAGCTCGGTGCCGCTGTCCTCAAAAAAGAATCCGCAGCGTTGATCCAGTTGGGCTATCGAACGAGCGCACTTGCCAAGATCACCCACGCCATGCCGATGGAGAAAGACAAGAAGAAAAGGCCCGCGAAGGCCAAGTGGCTCAACTATGCAAAAGACATGGACAAGGCCGCTATGAATTTTGTCCAGGCCGTCAAATCGAAATCTCCGGCGGCTGTTCAAAAAGCTGCTGCCGCGCTCGACAAAAACTGTAATCAGTGCCACACAGATTTTCGGCCGTAGGTCGAGTTCGGTTGGAAACGAAAGTTTGAAGGCACGGTTCGCGAAGTCGTAGCTTGGTGTGGTGAGGGAAGTTGCTTTTCGTGGAGCGAAAAGCAACTTTCCCAAACATCAAAAACAACAAAACTTTTCGCGGAGCGAAAAGCCACTTTCTCAATTCCGGCTCTTGGTTATCCCAACACCCTTCTCTGCCGCACGTTCCCCTTTCTCCAAAATCCACCAAGTGGCCCTCGCCATCAAAACGCCTTCGTCGATTTCCCCCGAAACCAACAGGACAAGAAACATCATGACGACCGAGAAAGAACTCCTGGCCGCAGTGACAATGGATCGTCACAACGATACGCCGCGTCTGGTGTACGCCGATTGGCTCGAAGAAAATGGAGATTCCGATCGGGCCGAGTATCTTCGGTTGCAGTGCGAACTCAAGAAGACCTGGAAATATGACGACTGGCAACTCGACATCCTCACGCGGATGAACGAACTGGAAGGCCGGTCTCGTTGGTTCGCAGACGTCAGGCGTTGTACGAGCGCACCAGCACCCATCGACATGGGGCAAGCCCTTTCCGAACTCGCGGGCAAGGCGAAACCGGCGGTGCGATTGCACCCACGTCGTGGAAAGGCTCCCGTCGACGCGAGCAAACTCGGCGGTGATTTCCTTTGGCCGGTAGACGAACCGTGGCCGTTTTGCCACTTCCATGGTTGTCATTTGGCCCCGGTGTTGCAACTGCGAAAGGAAGACGCGCCGAACGTGGAATTCAAGCCCGACACGGATCTACTCCAGGTCTTTTGGTGTTCTTTCGATTTCCACGAAACCGATTTGGAATGGTTAGCGCCTCGTCTGGTTTGGCGGAAGCGTTCCGACGTGAAGAAGAAGTTGAAAGAGCAACCGGAAAAACCAGAAGACGAATGGGACGAATGGATCGATCCCGAGCCTTGCCGACTTTATCCGGAGGAGGTCCTGGAATATCCAAGTCTTCCCGAATTGCAGGACGAATGGCAAGAAGACTTTCCGGAGGTCCGGCGTTTGAACGAAACTCTGAAGGCTACCAAGAAATTCAAAGAGCAACATAAACTCCAGAATTGGAGCAGCCCCACCGAACCGCATCACGCCTACGCAATTTGGCTGGCGGTAGCTCCGGGAGTGAAGGTCGGCGGCTATCCACTCTGGCTCACGGGATCACGATATCCCGAATGCTTCTGCGGCGAACGTACGGAGCACTTGGTCACGTTCCCAAGCCGCGAATTCAGCTCGTTTGATTGGGGCCGATGGCTTCCGATCGAAGAACGATTCGTGTTGTTCGAAGATTACATCGGGGGAAGACCAGACGGACACTCCAATCGCCCGCCGACTGGAGTTTCAGCGACAGCGGTCAAGTCATGTTCTTTGTTTGCCGAGAATGTCCCGAGTGGCCCGTTCGAGTCGAGTTGATCAGCGGATAGCCCTTCTATGTTGTTCTTGTCGGGTGTGCCTCAGCCGTGCTCGAAGCGAGACTCGACGACGCGCAGCCCTGCGGTATTCTCCAGGACACGATGAACACCTAGAGGTTGCGAATGGCCGGGAACTTCTTGTTCTCCCAGGTCAGTAGTCCAGATGTGTCCTTTCAGATGACTGTGGGTCTGGTCGCTAATGAGGATGGGGCCACCTAGTTTCTTGGTCATCTGTTCCAGACGTTGGGCCAAGTTGACGGTCTCGCCGATGGCCGTGAACTCACGCCGCAGCGTCGGCTCTCCGTTATCCAGAACGACTTGAGCACCGACACATCCCACGAGCGCAATGCCCGTGTGAATCCCTATCCCGATCTTGAGAGGGTCCTGTCCCTGCCGGGCCAGTCGCTCGTTGAGTTCTTCCAAGCCCTTCACCAACTCGATCGCGCTGTTGACCGCTTCCTTGGCGTAGTTTCGCTCTGCCGGAGGTTGTTTGGATTGCTCCATGAACTTGCCGAACAACGCCAAAAAACCATCACCGAGAAACTTGTGGACGACTCCTCGGCTCTCTTCCTTCTCGATGACCAACACCGCGAGCGTCATGAACTGGTTGATCAACTCGAAGACTTCCTCCGGCGGCACCCCAGCCGTCCGCCGCGTGAATCCGCGGATGTCGGCAAACATTATGGTCACTTCCTGGACTTCGCCTCCGAGGCCGGGGTACTTCTCCAGAATAATGTCTCGCAAAACCGGATGAGAAATTTGGCCGAACGTCTCGCGGACGTGGGCGGCCTGTTCGAGTTCCGCGGCCATGTCGTTAAATCGATCCGTGAGCCGACCCCACTCGTCCGGGCGTTTCTCAAACACCCGCGTCTTCAAGTCGCCCGACGCGATCCGAGCCGTGGCGTGCTTGTGATCATTGAGCCAACGCAACAGGCCACTTCCGACCAGAAAGCTCACGCCCCCACCGAAGACTATCCCGCCAACGACGATGACAAGAAACAATATCGCCAACGACTGATCCAGGCGTCGCACTTCCCACGCGACAAGCCCAACCGCAATCAGCGGCACCAACGTCACGGCCGACCAAAGCATCGCCAGCCGATACGGATAAGCAATTGCTCGTTCCTTCACGTCCGTCGGTCGGGCGTCCTGGAAGTACACCGGATAAAACACGCGGATCAATACTTCTTCGACGATGAAGAACGACGAGACCATCGCAAACAAAGCCGACACGACAAACGAGATCATGAACCTCGCCCATATCTCGGCGCATTGATGTTCGCCACCGAACGTGCAGATCACCCACGGAAACAACACCGCCCCCGGCAACCACCCGAGGCTATTGATTCCAATCTGATAGAGCGGCAAATCGACCAACAACTTGCGGCAGCGTTGAAGTTCTTCCTCGGGAACGGCTTGTCCCGCCAAGAGTTTGGGGTTGGTCCGCCGCAACGGCCAGAGAATGTAAATCGTCAGAGTCAAGCAAAGGGGATAGATGATGTAATTGTAAGTCGGCAACGCAACGTTCCAAAAGAGGTTGGCCTGCGTTTCGTTCATCCGAACGTTGACGATGAGGATGATGTTATAAGCGATGTTGAACGCGCTCCCGAGTCCGTTGCAAATGAACGCCACAAACACGATCGAGAGCATTGGGTGTCGTCGGGCAAAACCGACGAGTCCGCGTCGGCGGTGATACCACCAGGTTGGTTTCTGGTCTGTCCCACGAAAGGTGCCCGAATGGAATTCCATATCTGGTGTGTCCTTTGGCTTCCGGTTTCCTTTCTCTCTCATTCTAAGATACTCGCTGAGGTCGCCACGTTCGCCCCGAAATGAAAAAGAACGAGGTGGATTCTTGCACCAACCCGACACCCCCCTCCAAACTTTTTTCAAAAATCGTCTAAAGTTTGACTGAAGATCGAGCCGATACACAGTTGAGTAACATCTGACTCTAAGGATTTCCGATCATGGAACGATCTCAAGTCGGCCTGTTTCTGCGCATCATGATCCGAGCGACGCTCCTGTCGGGGATCTTGCTGGGCTTTGCCCACTGGGCCATTACCGCCGATACTCCAAAGCTCCCAAAGCCCGGAGAGAAACAAAACCTCTGGGAAAGCGCGGCCAGCAAGGCAAGAATGCCAAAACGAAAGGCCAGGAAGTTCCTGGAAATCCTCGGCAAGAAAGTAGAACGAGAACTCCGAGAAAAGGGCGTCGTCGTGGTGCCCGGCGTTGGCACAATCCGTCGCCACAAGACCCCCGCACACATGAAATGGGTCTCCCCGAACAAGACCGAATACCAACCCGCCGCCGACCTCATCGTCATTGAACCGCCACAGCCCACTAAGGAGAACCCTACCTCGGCACCAACGAGCCCGCCTCCGAGTTCACCACAAGCCAACCCAACCAACGGAACATCGAGAGACCACCGAACGAACGCGACAATCCATTCACCCACCAAGATTTTCTGAGAAACTCCTGTGTAGATCACTCATCGGAATTGACATCCAATATCCTCACGCGTACATTTTGATTAGAAACTTCGAAGTTGTCATCACCGCCGAAAATCATGCTCAAGACATCCATTCCAACCCTGACCCATTCTTCCATCACCCAACTCATTGGCGTGATCGTAGTCGTCGTACGGGAGAACTAACTCAGGGCTCAACGAGCATACAGCTTGACGCGAACACGATCGCAACTACTTTGTAGCCCTGGAGGATTCCTTCAGGGCTTTTTTTACGTCGATAGACTTCTACCAGGTGGATCATGGGCACGCGCATTCACATCTACGACACGACGCTTCGCGACGGCAGCCAGGGCGAAGGGGTCAACTTTTCGCTCCAGGACAAGTTGCTCATCACGCGCAAACTCGACGAACTCGGCGTCGACTTCATCGAAGGCGGCTACCCGCTCTCGAACCCCAAAGACTTCGAATATTTCCAAGAAGTTCGCAAGATCAAACTCAACCACACGAAAGTCTGCGCGTTCGGGATGACCCGCCGAAAGAACATCGCACCCGAAGACGACACCTGCTTGAAAGCCCTCGTCGATTCCGAAGCGTCGATCATCACGCTCGTCGGCAAGACCTGGGACCTCCACGTCACGGAAGTGCTCGGCACGACGCTCGAAGAAAACTTGAACATGATCCGCGACTCGGTCCAATTCCTCAAGGACCAGGGGCGCGAGGTCTTCTACGACGCCGAGCACTTCTTCGACGGTGCCACGAGAAATTTCGAGTACGCACTCCAGACGCTCAAGGCCGCCCAGGATGCCGGAGCGAGCGTGATCATTTTGTGCGACACCAACGGCGGCACTTTGCCCGAAGAAATCGCCGACCTCGTCGAGAAAATGCGTGCCGAACTGACCGTCGAACTCGGCATCCATTGCCACAACGATTCTGACGTGGCCGTGGCGAATACTCTCGCCGCGGTGGCCAAGGGGGCGCGACAAGTCCAGGGCACGATGAATGGAATCGGCGAACGCTGCGGCAACGTCGATCTCGTAAGTGTCATCGGCAACCTGGCTATCAAACGTGGCTGCGAGGTCCTCCACGAAGGCAGTCTGCCTCATTTGACGGAAGTGTCTCGTTACGTTTACGAACTGGCGAACATGAACTTCCGATCTGGCCAACCGTTCGTCGGCGCGAGCGCTTTTGCGCACAAAGGTGGGATGCACGCTCAGGGCGTGGCCAAGGTGACGTCGAGCTACGAACACATCGACCCGACTCTCGTCGGCAACGAGCGACGCATTCTGGTGAGCGAGTTGGCCGGACAATCAAGCATTCGCGGCAAGTTCGGAAAGTTTGGCGTCGAGCCAACGCGAGAACTCATGACCCAGATTTTGGACCGCGTCCAGGATCTCGAGAACGAAGGATACGAATTCGAGGCCGCCGAAGCATCCTTCGATTTGCTGGTTCGTAAGATCCTCGGAAGCTATCAACCTCGGTTCGAACGTCTTGCGTATCGTGTCAACATTGAGGTCGATCCCAAGGGCGAGCCGGTCACCGAAGCCACGGTGAAACTGCGAATCGGCGACGAAATCCAACACACCGTCAGTGAAGGCGACGGCCCCGTGAATGCCCTCGACGGAGCATTGCGAAAAGCATTGACGCCGTTCTTCCCACAACTGGCGGAGATGCAACTGGTCGATTATAAAGTGCGCGTCGTGAACTCACGAGCCGGGACCGCAGCTCGGGTGCGCGTCGTGATTGAGTCATGTCATCACGAAGATGTGTGGGGAACCGTTGGCGTGCATGAGAATGTTATTGAGGCGAGTTGGATGGCTCTGGTCGATAGCTTTGAGCATATGTTGATGAAGGAATAGAATCCTTTCCACAACAGAAGGGTTCAAAGCACGCAACAACTCGACACGCTTCGGAGTTATAATGATGTCGTCCCGTTCGCGAAGTCGCCAAAAGTAACTCAAACCTCAAGACAAGATAAAACTCATCGGTTGGATCGGTTTATCCGTTTTCTTGCCGTTAAGCATTTATTTGATCATGCCATTGACCGGTTGGATACTTGGAAGGCCCATTTCTTGGGTGGCCATGCTTGCCACCCCGGATTTGCTTTTTCTCGTGATCATCTGGCTTGCGGCGACAATCGACTGGACGGTCGTGAATTTGCTATTAACTCCCAAAACGAAAGCCAAACACCAGGGATGGCATTATTTCTGGTTCGTGATCAGCACCCTCGGCATTGTCGCATTGGCGATCCAATTAGGAGTCGTGTTGTTGGCCCGGATGACAGATGTAACTCCGACACAAAACATCGAGATCAGGTCCGCCTATAATGTGTTCGTCATCGTGTGTGGCGGAATATACGCAGCAGGCCGATACTACTCCTGGCTCCTCGAAGGCAATCTGTAATCAAAAGCGAGAACATCGATGAACCCTGCATATCTGTCGTTTGTGATCCCTCTGCTATTGTTGGTGGGAGGACTATTTCAATTCTGGCAAGCGAGTCGGTTAGTAAACGATAGTTCCGACGAAGATGCCGGTAGTGATGAAACCTTCGAAATCGAACTCGGCCCCCAGGATTTCGACAGCACCTTGTCAGGTCGAAGGGTTCTCGTCGTTCCCATTGTGCAAGGACGTGGGGTCTATCTTGTCGAGACAGAAGCGGGCCTCCAACTACCCAGCGGGCAGGTCGGGACTGACGAAACCCTCACGCAAGCCACTGCACGAATTGCGAGAGAGACTGTGGGTGTGATCGGGAAGATTGATTTCAGTACGTACGTGGGGCACCAGCAAGAAGAAGATGGTGTCCGCCATCAGTCTGTGAAGCTGAAGCTTTATGTCACAGAAGAATTATCTCCGGAAGAACTCGGTGGCGGGAGTACACGACACCTCCTTGCTCTCGATGCCTTGGTGTTGTTCCTGACCGATATCCGATGTCTCGACGCGTTAAACGACCAAGTTGGCATTCCGCAAATGAATCCAGACTCCCCCAGAAAGGCGAGTTGAGAAAACGGGTTCAAGCCTCTGAGTTTGCGAAGGTGAATTTTGCTGCAATACCATTCCGGACTGACACACCAGGCACACATAAAGGTTCCTGCCCGATGACTACTGAACTCTCCAAACAATACGACCACAAGGAAGCCCAAGATAAATGGCTCCAGTTCTGGGACGAACGTGGATATAACCACAGTCGTCCCGATGCTAATCGTGAACCATTCACGATCGTCATTCCGCCGCCGAACGTTACCGGCGCATTACACATGGGCCATGCGCTTAACAATACTCTGCAAGATGTATTAATTCGTTGGCGGCGCATGCAAGGATATAATGCATTATATATGCCGGGAACGGATCACGCCGGAATCGCAACGCAAGCCGTCGTCGAACGTCGACTCCGCACCGAAGAAGGCAAAACTCGCCACGACATTGGCCGCGAAGCGTTGGTCCAATTGATATGGGACTGGAAAGATAAATACGAAGAACGCATTCTCGGGCAATTAAAACAACTCGGGTGTAGTTGTGATTGGGAACGAACTCGATTCACTCTCGACGAAGGATGTTCGCGAGCTGTTCGCCATACGTTTTTCAAGATGTTCCAACACGCTCTTATGTATCGCGGCAAACGTCTCGTCAACTGGGACACACACTTACAAACTGCCGTCGCAAATGACGAAGTCGAGAACGTCGAACAAAAGGGCAAATTCTATTACTTCCGTTATCCGGTCATCGAATCCAAAGCGGACGGTGCCCTGGAGAGCGTGTTGATTGGGACGACGCGTCCCGAGACGATGCTCGGTGACACCGCGGTGGCAGTCCATCCCGAACCCGAGAAGGTTCTCGACAAGCGAGAGAAGGAACTCAAGGAACTACTCGCGAAGGCGAACGAGAAAGAATCCAAGCAACTCAAAAAGCAAATCGACGCTTTGCAACAGCGCCGCGAAGAAATGCTTCCGACGCTCAAGAAATTGGCCGATATGGCAGCCAAAGGGACAACGCTCGAACTGCCGCTCGTCGGTCGAAAGATTCCGCTCATCGCAGACGAATACGCCAATCCCGAGAAAGGGACTGGCGCCGTCAAGATTACGCCCGCGCACGACCACAACGACTACGACGTCTGGACGCGGCACAAACAGGAACTCGTCGATCCGATTAACATTCTCAATCCTGACGGAACGATTAACGAAGAAGGCCAAGGAGAATTCCGCGGGCAGCAATACTCCTACACCGGGCAAGATCGATTCGACGCACGTAAGAAAGTTGTCGAAGATCTGCAAGAGTTGGAATTGTTTGATCGGGACGAAGAAGTCAGCAATACGATTCCGTTGAGCGACCGAAGCAAGACTCCCATCGAACCCTATTTCTCGGATCAATGGTTCGTCTTCATGGGCGATCGTGATGGGAAATCGGGACTCGCTCAGATGGCGATGGACGCCGTGTCGTCGGGACAAATCAAGTTCTTCCCGGAACGGTATGCCAAGAGTTATCTCGATTGGCTCGGCGAGAAACGTGACTGGTGTGTGAGTCGCCAACTTTGGTGGGGACACCGTATTCCCATCTGGTACACGAACGCACCCGAAGCCGAACTCAAAAAGGCCTTCGGCGACCGCGACGACATTTACTGGACGCGCGACGAGGAGAACGATCAATATCTCATCTGTTCCAAGGAAGAGGATCTCGCGTCCGACTTATTCGGCGAGAAATATACGTTGGAACAAGATCCTGACGTGCTCGATACGTGGTTCAGTTCACAACTCTGGCCTCACTCGACTATGGGTTGGCCCGAACAAACTCCTGAGCTTGCCTACTATTATCCCACGAGTGTTCTGGTCACGAATCGTGACATCATTAGTTTGTGGGTTGCCCGAATGGTGATCGCTGGATTGTTTAACCTCAATCAGATCCCGTTCTATCATGTGTATATCCACGGAACCATTATGGACCCGTTTGGGGAACGTATGAGTAAGAGCAAAGGTAATGGTGTTGATCCGCTCGACATCATCGACCGATATGGGACCGACGCACTCCGGTTTGGAGCCGTAGAACTCGCGACCGAAAACCAGGACTCAAGAATGTCCGTCGCAAACGTGTGCCCGCACTGCGGAACGCTCGTGCCGCTCAAGCAAGAACACAAGGGAATGCGGACTCGCCAGATCGTGTGCCCCGGCGACCCGGGCCACAAAGTCAAGTGCGGACGAACGTTCCGTCCGGGTGGGCCGTGGCCCGAAGACGATCCCGAATTGCCGACGGCTCGCCAGGCATCCGACAAGTTCGAGAAGGGTCGAAACTTCGCCAACAAACTCTGGAACGCCGCACGCTTTATCCTCCTGAACATGGACGGTTACACGCCCGAAGCCATACGCGTCGACGAGTTGCCGATCGAGGACAAGTGGATTCTCAGTCGTCTCGCGACGACGACGCACGCCATCACACAACAACTCGACGGCTATCACTTTAGTGATGTGGCCCGCACGCTATATGAATTTACGTGGTCGGAATTTTGCGACTGGTATTTGGAGATGAGCAAAGGCCGTCTTCAAGAAGGCCACGAAACTCGTCCACTCGTCCAGCGAGTGCTAGTCGGCGTGCTCGACACGATCCTCCGGCTTGCCCATCCGATCATGCCGTTCGTGACCGAATCGATTTGGCAAGCTCTCAACGAAGCCGCCTTCGAGCGAGGACTCCCGAACCCCGAACCCGCGACCGAAAGCGTCATGATTGCCCCGTGGCCCGAGTTCGGCGACACATCTCGCGACGAAGCGATGGAGTTACGGATTGAAAGGATGCAAGAACTCATTCGCGCTGCCCGAGAGGTCCGCAACCGATACATGATCGACGCCAAGACCCAAATCACCGTGTACGTCCGATGCAACGACGACATCGCCGAAGACTTTCGCACGCTCGCTCCGTTCATCAATCTCTTGGCGGGTGTGGGAACTCTCGAAGTCGGCCCGGACACCGCAAAGCCCAAACAAGCGGCCACCAACGTCCAGCCCGATTTCGAGATGTTTACGTCGCTCGAAGGATTAATTGACGTCGAGAAAGAAATTGCACGACTCGAAAAACAGCTCGCGGAGAAGCAAAAGCATCTCAAGAGCACCCAGGGGAAATTATCGAACGAAAAGTTCGTCAACAATGCCCCAGCAGATGTCGTCCAACTCCAACGAGACCAACTCGCTGACTTGGAAAGGCAGGTTCGAAGTATCAAGACGAATCTCAACGAGTTGAAACAGGCGTAGCGGAAAATGTAGCAGGCATAGTCCCGTGCCTACTACTTTTCCTTCCGACCTTGTAGATCACGTTCAAGATGTTACCTTACATTCATCGTAAGCAATTCCTTCCGGGGGTAGCTTCAACTGCGGCGATACGCCGCGGATGTGTCTGACCATTCAGGAACAAAGGCGATGGACCTTGGCACAGGTGCGAGAAGATTTAGATCGCCCTTGGGAGGTAAGTGGCTTTGGGAAGGGATGTTCGCGAGAGGGATCCACTTGAAGACAGCGTAATCTGTGGCGATACGCCACGGTTGGTGCTTGCACCGAGCAAGTAGAAGGATTCACCTTATCACAGGTGTCTAGTCTTAGTCCCTGTTGAAGGTAAGTGGCTCAAGCGGATCGTTCGGACAACGGGGACAACAACAACACGAAAGACGAAAAAGATTCATCCGGTTGGGGGTAGCGTAAAGCTGCGGCGTCACGCCGTGGCAGTGGATTGGTTCTCGAAACAGATGGCTGCACCCTAGCACAGGTGCCTACACGAACGTGCAGGTTTTGGAGGTAAGTTCCTTCGCCGAGATGAATATTTGATGGCATCCCACACAGAACTGTGAAATCAAGAGGCGTAGATCACACCTTTTGGTTCTGATTCTTCCGGTGTTTTGGTTTGCTCGTCCGGTTCGGATTTCGCGTCGTTAGGTTGTTCCTTCTCCGCGTTGGGAAAGTAATAGGTGTAAGCGAACGTCAAGCCAAGAGCGTAGAGTGCCGCGCCGACACCAAGTAACGCGCTAATGTAAGGAGGCGCGACGAAAGCTATGCGGAGAAACACCGTTGCCACAGCAAAACCCGAATTGCGGAAAGCTGTCCGATACGTTGAACTGAATTGGAGCGAAATCAGAACCAACAATATGTCGACAAAGATAAGCATCGTGTAAAACACTTCAAAGAACGGAATTAATCGATCTTCCGATTCTGTAATCCAAAGCCAACAATCCGTCAACCCGACACCAACATAAGCGACGAGTAAACCAAGCGCAATGGCTTTTTTCCACTCAATGAAGGCAGACTGATTTTCGTCCTTCATGGTGGATCGTTCCCGCCTGAGGACGCGATAATAAAAGGCCAGGATGACGAAGATGAGTAATGCTCCCCCCGCGTCCGTCAACATATATTTAACCGACTCGGTGGCCGCACTTGACCATTCGAGGGGTTCGCCGAAACCAGAAAATTCTTTGAACGACCGTCGCAGCAGGATTAACGAAAAGATCTCGATCTGTTTTCCAACTGCACCAGACACTGACCGTGCGAGCCCGAATATCAATTCGAGGCCTTCGAAAATTAACAACATCCCGAACGTCAACTCGATTGCCAAAAAATGACTCGTCCCAGGAACGATTCTTGCAAAGGTGTGAGGCAATAATCCTTGTCGTTTGAGTTCGATCATGACGAGCGAAAGCAAGAACGCACTCACGAGGAGCGCACCAACAATTCGTCGGAAGTTAGGATGCTCAACGAGCTTGTTCAAACGGTCGAATAGAACATGTGGGAGCAAGTATTTCATATTACTTTTCAAATTTTCCATTAACGCGAACGGCTTCCGCGTCGGGAGAAAACGGCGATTTTCGAGAATCGTCGGTATCCGTAAAGTTCTTTGATTTGGGGGACCCCATGAACACTCGCGAGACAAACCATAACACGATGCTCAATACAAGAGAACCTAACGCATAGGACCATGGTAAGTTGCCATAGTCTTCGCTCTTCTTGTTCAATGCGACACTCACGAAAAGGCCAGCACTCAAAAACAGAACGAGGGATAACGCAAACGTCACCAGATATAGGGCATCACGGTAACTGGGCGAAAGTCGCATGATTGTCATTGTACTCCAGCCGGAACTCGAGGATGGATGTCGGAGACATAATAATTCCAAACAGAATGGGGCGGGCGGACAGACGAGACGCGGGACTTCGGGACGAGGCTATGATCGAGCATCGTTCGTCCAGCAATCCAGAGTTTTTCCCATCGAGAGACAAATGTTCTTTGGGAACTCGCGTGGAAATCATTGGATTTGATTTTCTCGCCGATCTGGGCATAAACCTTTTTCGCTATGTCGATCGCCAACACACAATCGCGAGATAGGAATCGATAGCCCTCCATTCCCTTCGCATAGAATTCATCAGCAAGCGAGAGTATTTTTCGCATCGCGTCCGAATTATTGATTTGGGATAAATCTGTTACTTTGTCCACGCCAACCCAACTGGCCGGGACATAACAACGCCCCCGGTGCCAGTCCTCGACGACGTCGCGGGCAATGTTCGTCAATTGCATGGCCATGCCGAGTTGCGTCGCGTAAGGCAATGCTCGGTCGTCCGAAACACCCAATACGTGACACATCATCAATCCAACAGTTCCCGCCACGCGATAACAATAGAGAAGTAGATCATCTTCGTCGTCATACAAAACTCCTTCCACATCCATCGCCATCCCTGCCAATAAGTCAGACGGATACTGCTTGGGAATCCGGCACCGATTGACGACGTCTTGGAAGGCAGCGAGTAAAGGATTTTCGATCATCCCTCCAGCATACACGAGATCAAGTTCACGCCTTAGACGATCAACGGACGCACGAGATGTTTCATGGGAGTCCATTCGATCTACGGCATCATCACAAAAACGGCACCACGCATAAAGGACGACCGCATCTTGGCGAGCACGTCGCGGAAGAAGTTTCGACGCGAGTGCAAAACTCTTCGAATGATGTTCGATGATGACGCGACAATTTTCAGCCATGGGAGACGACATCATATTCCCAAATCCTGTGCGATGATCGAAGCCGTAGCCTTTGCGGAATTGATCACTCCGGGGACACCAGCTCCCGGGTGTGTTCCTGCACCCACGAGATAGAGACCTGGAATTCTCGGGTCCCGATTGTGTGGACGGAACCAGGCGCTTTGCGTCAGCTTCGGAGCGACCGAAAAGGCCGAACCATTATGCGAACGGAGTTCCGTTTGAAAGCCTAATGGCGTCAAGAATCGCTCAGTAACAATATGCTTGCGAAGATCCGGCAAGTGTTCCTCAAGCGTCTCGTAAATTTTGGCAGCATAAAGTGGGGCAACCTTATCCCACTCGATCTTTGCCCGACCAAGATGTGGGACAGGGCTCAACACGTAGAAGGCTTCACAACCAGGAGGCGCCATGGACGGGTCGGTCACGGTCGGTGCGTGGAGATACAAACTAAAGTCTTCGGGCAATTCCTGGCCATGGAATATGTCATCTAACAAACCTTTATAACGTGGCCCAAAGAGGATCGTATGGTGAGCCATATCTTCGTATCGACGGTCCGTGCCGAAGTAAATCACGAACAACGACATGGACCAGTCCATCCGTTCCAGGTGCCGCGCCATCGACTTTCCGCGTGGGTCTTTGCCATATAGCGTCGCATAGGTCTGATGGAGGTCGGCGTTAGAAACAACGAGGTCAAACGCTTCATTCGTCTCGGATTTCGACGTAACCAAATGTTGCGAAGGTTTATCTCCCCGCTTCTGCCTTGATTCTTGAACGGTGATATTTGTTACCGGAGAATCCAATCGGATCTCCCCGCCGACGTCCTGGAATAATTTCACAAGCCCTTGCACGAGGGCCCCTGTTCCGCCTCGGGGAAAATACACACCCCACTTCCGTTCCAAGTAATGAATGAGTGTGTAGATGGCGCTCGTTTGGAATGGATTTCCACCTACCAAGAGGGAATGGAAACTGAAGGCTTGGCGGAGGTGTTCATCTTTGACGAATTGGCTCACGGCCGCGTAAACGGAGCGATCTGCTCGAAGTCTCGCGAGGTCCGGGAATACTCGGATCATGTCCCAAAAACGCAGGAATGGAACAGCCCCGAGTTCTTCATAACCTTTCGCAAAAACGCGATTCGTGTACTCGACAAAGCGTAAATATCCATCTACGTCATCCGGGTTAATCCTGCGTATTTGGTCCACCAGCGAATCCGTATCACCAACATAATCAAACCGCGTTCCGTCGGACCACAGTAATCGATAAAATGGCGCAACGGGGATCAATTCTACATAATCATTTAGATTGCGTCCTGCCGTTTCGAACAATTCCGCGATGGTGTGCGGTGCGGTGATGACAGTCGGTCCACCATCAAACGTGAAGCCTTTGTCTCGATAAACATATGCCCGCCCACCCGGTTGATCTCGAGCCTCGAAAATGGTCGTTTGGATGCCCATGCTTTGGAGACGAATGGCGGCGGCCAATCCACCAAAACCACTGCCTATCACTGCAGCCCGACATGAATTTACATCATGCATAATGGTTCTCCAAACGGCGGACTTCTTCGTGCAACGCATCAAGATGAGTTGATTGTCCCAAAACTTCCTCTAATTCGAAAAACGCTTTCTCGAGCCAATTATGTATCTCGATCTTCGGCGTATCCCCCAAGCAAACGCGAAGAGCGTCGGCAAGATCGGAGGCGGTTTGCGGGAACTTCGATGCGTGGGCGCTTAGCGTTTGCAGGTGAGAGAACTCAGTCGCAGTCGCGATCTCGGCGACCCAACGCCAGGGCCAAGTAGCTCGACCGAGAACCAAGTCCTCATACTGTTTCTTAGTATTCGCTCCATATAGCTCCGTAATATCGTTCTGCATCTGGAGCCCAACACCAAGTCGCGATCCGAAACGTAATAATGCATCGCGGACCGCAATCTCGGCCCCCGCAGCAATGGCGCCCATGCCAGAAGCTAATGCCATTAGGGCCCCCGTTTTGTACTCACTGATCGTCTGGACGACTCCTGCAACCTCATAATGCTCGAGCTGAGTTACTCGAGCCGTCAGGTCTAAGGCCTGCCCTTCGTGACACATCAATACAATTCGGTTCGTCAGTTCTTCCAACTGAGATCGAACGGCACGCGGAAGGGGCAACGATTGCAACGTACGAATCGAATAGAAGTACAACCAGTTGCCAGTGTTCAACGCGACCGGTAGACCATGAACGTGATGGAGGGCCGGTTTCCCACGTCGTTCCTCCGAGCCATCTTCAATGTCGTCAATAATGAGTGATCCGGCATGTAGTAACTCGACGACGAGTGGAAGTTGTTTAGGTGGCATGTCGTCGCGGCCACCAAGCCTCCAGGCTAGATGCACGAGCCGACCGCGAAATTGTTTGCCGGGACGCGAGAGGATATCCCGTAGCGGCCCCTTCAAAGCCCGTTCCCACAAGTCCGACGAGATGTTTGCCGGAGCACTCGGCAATGGACACTGTAGATTGTCATACGTATCTTCGAACGCAGGCTTAGGATGCGTGAGCATTGCATCCGTCATCATTGCGGTGAAAAGCATAATTTTGCCTCCGAACGTTGGAGGAGTCTCCACGGAGCAATGCCACGTGGAAGCGGTCCTAAAAATATCCGTGAGATGTCATAGAAATTCATGGTTAGGGCATAGAATCGACCAAGGCTGGCCTCGGGCATGATTTGATAGAAACGGCGGAATATGGTCCACCGACTATCCGGTTCAATGAGCCGAAATAATAACCAATTCAAGAAATGGGCGACGTTGGATCGTGTTTTATGAATACGCGATAGGCGAGTCAGTTCGCGCCGCAGATGTTTGAATGGAGTTTTGGCAATCGTGGTCGCGAGGCGGAAAGCGACTGGGAACGAATAACCCGTCGCTGGGTGCAGCCACCCACCCGCGTATCCTCCCCTGAGGACGGGATAGAGTGATGGTCGCGATGAGCCCTTCCATGGCATCGGTAAGACTCCAAACTCTTCACGGCGAACTATTCGGACATGGAGATTCCGTTTGGCGGCATACTCCAAGACCCGCTCTTTGAGTGTTCCGCGATCAAGCTCGGGTGTGTCCGAAAAATATGTATCTTCCAGAAGCAACCGACGATTCGTGAACGGTAGAACGTACAAAAATCGAAATCCATCATGTTGCTCGACCGTTGCATCCATGATGATTGGCCGACCATCGGAATACTCATCTACCTCGACCTCGAGCCCACAGAACTTTTGAAATCCGCAAGCATTATTGTGTTCTTGAGCTTCCGGACCACGTGCATCAACGATGAATTGACCTCGGATAGTTAATCCGTCTTCGGTCGTGACTTCGTGGGGAGTAATGTTTCGGACGTTTTGGCCAAGGTACAAGTCAAAGTTCGGGGCGTTGGCGAATAAAGCTCTAACACAATCGTCGACCTTCTCCGAGATGATCGAATGATACGGACACGGAATTGTGCGCTCGAATCCTGGAAAAACGACGTGATAGTTTGCCCAGCTTGCACTTCTAATTGGATCAATCACGTCCCAGTCCGTTTCAGGAACGTCCGTTCCGTAGAAGGACCATGTGTGATTCCCACCAATCTTGGTATCTCTTTCGATCAATGCGACACGGGACTTGGGCTGATATTTCCACAGGGCCAAGGCTAACAAGGTATTTTGAAGGCCACCGCCGACGAGAATGTAGTCATAGGACATAGTTAATTACCTCCCGTCTGAACTTGAGCGTGAACAAATGGATTTACTCGCAACACTTGTTCGCACCCAAAGTGGAGGAGCAGATGTGGGATGGCAATCACACTCAATCCCAAGAAAACGATTTGCACCACATTCGGCCCAAAGGTGTCGGCTCTCCAAAGAAACCAGCTCCCCATTGCCGCGAACACCAGCGTAAGGAGAGTCAGCGGTAATGCTCGTCGGACTAACAACTTCCAACCCTTTACGGTTCTCCCCGGTGCCATACTCTCGGCAAGGTGGATCAGTCCGCGAATTGAATGCCATGCACAAAAGTAGACCAAGAAGCTGACCAATGGGGGTGCTATCATGAACATTGTTCCGAATCCAAGAATTCGGACAGCTTCATACATGGAATTCTGTTTCCTCTTCCGAGCAGAATTAATGACTAAGGCGAACACATAAAAAACAAGAACTCCTCCGAGCATCAAGGCCAACCAGGTCGACGATACGAACGCGTCTACGTGACTTTGTGGGGCGATCCAGGCAAATATACCCTGAATATGTTTTGTTTGATAATGATACGGAATCCATATCACCATGCCGCCAACACACAAGGCAACGATGGGGCGAATCCAGGGAACTAAATCGATTCCTTCGAGGTCCTCGTATCCGAAATGCAATGCGGATAGCCCTAAGAATACAAGTAACATTGCAGTCGGAAGAAATATCCAACCTACGACCACACAACACATCACGACGCCATAACCGCCGAAAAACAACAACGGCCACCATCGCCCAAATCGCGGATGAAGCACGGCCCACCCATACCAGTGATCGAGGGCCCCGTGGGGCACTCCAACGAAGGCAACTCCAATGGCAAGCAGCACGATTGGCCAAATATTATTCGAAAGACTCTCTCCGATCGAAACGAACGAGAGAACCAATGCCAGGGCCGAGACGACGACGTGATGTATCGGGAAATTGGAAAGACGTGGCGGAGCGATTGTCCCGGGTCGTGCTCGTTTCAATGATGTGGACATGGGTAACCTCGCCACGAGTTTGGACTTCGTCCAGAGTCCCAAGTTGAAGAACTCGGGACTCTTTCTGCTCTAACTCAACCAACCTTACACTCCTGCGGGGACTGGTTTCTCGGCAGGAGCCGGAGCTTCTTGTGTTGGCACGGATTCGTACCAACCCTCCGCATCCGACTTGGCCCGTGCGATGAAGAACGTCAACAACCCGAAGCCGGCCTTCGCCGTCACGTCTGCGATGGCGTACGCGATTTGTTCGCCGGCGACCAATCCGGCACCACTCAACCAGCCGGCATTGCCTTCTTCATACAGCAAGGCGTGACCCCCGAGGGCGTATGCGATCGGATAGACGGCCCACGTAATGAGAATCACCAACCGACCAACTTCCAAGAGACGTCTGGCTTGTGGCGGTTGCGTTTTGATCGAGTTCGTCAACTCGAACCACAACACATACAGGATGTAGAAGAATGGGATCGAACTCAACAGCCCCCAGACAATGCGGGCCGTGTAACCATCTTTGTAATCGATGATCTCGCCGGGATAACCCAGCCCAATCATCAAGGCTGCTGCGATCACCAGCTTCGTGAGCAAGGTTCGTGACTTACCTTTCTCCAGGTTCATCACGAGGACCAATTCGACCATCAACAACGGGACCGTCAGTATCCAGTCTGCGTAACGGTAAAAGTCGTTGAACCCCTTTCCCGAGGGTACGTACTCATCACCGGAGAACGTGAAGGCCCCACCCCAACTTTGGCGGATCATGAAGTAGTGGTAACACGCGATGGCGACGCCGCTCCCCG
>CAYYUU010000006.1:0-21741 GCA_964474955.1 uncultured Alcaligenaceae bacterium
AAGACTCATCCGAAGGCCAAAGGAGCCTCACGAACAAGGGTGCGGAATATGGGGCGAGCGAAGGATTTGTCTTGGGCCTTCGCTCGCGCTCGAGGCTTGTGACAAAATCAAACTCCAAAATCCAACGCCGCATCGTCGCTTTCTCGAATTCTGTTGACACGATCGCCTCACCGTACGAAACTAGAGAGATAGAGTTAGCAGCCATCCGTGTTTAAATTTCAACACGCGGCACCCGTCCTTGTTGCGATTCGAAATACGTCCGAATCGTTGTGCGAGGAGGCGAGCCGCGCCCACCATTGCCCAGTATTCCGTAATCACCTGGCGGGGAGCACGAAAACCACAAGAATCCTGGCAATTCCCTTTTCAGGGCATTGTAACTTCGGTACTCTTGATGGGATGTACTTCAATGTACAATCACTCAGCGGAGCGAAAAAAACACTACCGCGCCTTCCAGCAAGCCCAATCAATGGGTTTCTACAAGCATCCACAGTCCACACACGTTTTAAGGGGGGTTAGTTCATGAAAGGCGTTTGGAAACGCGCACTGGCTTTGATAGCCCTCGCGCTGTTCGCCGCAACCGGCGGGCCAGCACGAGCCCAGCTCTACAATGACAAGGAAACCGAAACTAAGACGATCGCCCTGCCGAAGGCGGCGGAAGTCAAATCGTTGACGGCCGAGCCCACTTCGGTGACGCTCAAGGGCCAAGACGATTCGGCCCAGCTCATCATCACCGGACAACTCGCTGATCGTCAGCAAGACCTCACCGGCAACGTCGAGTACGTCGTCGCCAACCCGAGCGTCGCCCAGGTCACCTCGGCGGGTCGCGTCATTCCGCTCAAGAACGGTCAGACGACGATCACCGCGAAGTATGGCGACAAGACCACCACGGTTGCCCTCAAGACGACTTACTGCGACGTCAACTTGCCGATCAACTTCACCAACGACATCGTGCCCATCTTCACCAAACTTGGTTGTAACTCGGGCGGGTGTCACGGCAAGAGCGGCGGCCAGAACGGCTTCGCGTTGTCCTTACTCGGCTTCGTGCCGGACATGGACTATAACGCTCTGGTGAAAGAGGCTCGCGGTCGTCGTTTGTTCCCATCGGCCCCGGACCACAGTTTGTTGCTCATGAAAGCTACCGGTCGCATGGCGCACGGTGGTGGTGGTCGGATGAAGGCCGATTCGGACGAGTACAAGCTCGTCCGCCGTTGGATCGCCTCCGGCATGCCGAAGGGCAAAGACACCGATCCGAAAGTCGTCAAGATCACTGTATCTCCGACGCATCGAATCCTGACTCGAAACAATCGCCAACAATTTGCCGTCTATGCTCACTACTCCGATGGTAGCGTGCAGGACGTGACGCAAAGGGCACAATACGAAAGTAATGATCAAGAAATCGCCATCGTTGACGGGGCGGGCTT
Organism: uncultured Alcaligenaceae bacterium; assembly: GCA_964474955.1. GTDB lineage: Bacteria > Planctomycetota > Planctomycetia > Gemmatales > Gemmataceae > CAYRFQ01. The sequence goes on from CAYYUU010000006.1 coordinate 1,422, forward strand.
GGTTCGCTCGCTCGGCCTTAGTGGTGAAGCTGCGATCATGGCTCGCTACCAAGCGCAAGTGGCGGTCTTCCGAGCGACTGTTCCGCTCGGCTTGAAGATTCCGAGCTACGAGTGGAAGCCGCAAACGGTCGTTGACGTTCACACGCAGGCAAAGTGGAAAGAACTCGGCATTGTCCCTTCGGAACTTTGTACCGACCGTGAATTCATTCGTCGCGTCTATCTCGACTTGACGGGAACTCTGCCAACGCCCGGGCAAGTCGCGGCATTTCTTGAGACTACCGCTCCCGAAGCCAAAATGAATCCGGCAGAGGCCCGCAAGCACAACAAGCAACAGCGAGACAAGCTCATCGACGAACTTCTCGAGACACCGGAATACGCCTACTACTTCGCCAACAAGTGGGCCGACATTCTTCGGGTCAAGCGAGGTCGCCAGGTCGAGCGAGCCACCGGAACATATCGCTTCCACAAGTGGATCAAAGATGCCATCGCAAAGGATTTGCCTTACAACCGGTTCGTCCGGGGTATCTTGGCCGCCAACGGCGACGAGACGACCTCGCCTCCGACCGTTTGGTATCGCGAGTTGAACAAGCCGCAAGAGTTCGTCGACGACACGGCCCAAGTTTTCTTGGGTCTGCGAATCGCTTGTGCCCAGTGTCACCATCACCCCTACGAAAAGTGGAGCCAGGACGACTACTGGGGCATGGCTGCGTTCTTCGGTCGAGTCGGTCGTAAGAATCGTTTGGTCGTCGGCGGCGTCGGCAACCGACGAGCCCAAGAACTCGTCGTCTACAACCAGACGTCCGGCAGCGTTCGCAATACCCGAACGGGCCGTCCTTCGCCGTACATCCCGCTCGACTCGGGCAAGACCTTGGAGATCGGGCCGGAACACGATCCGCGACAGAAACTCGTCGACTGGATGGTCGAGAAGAACAACCCATACTTTGCCAAGGCCGTCGCGAACCGCTATTGGTCGCACTTCTTCGGTCGCGGCATCGTCGATCCGATCGACGACATGCGGGTCACGAATCCGCCATCGAACCCGAAATTGTTGAACGCGTTGGCCGACGAGGTCATCAAGAACAAGTACAGCCTCAAGCACCTGATCAAGGTCATTTGCCAGAGTCGCACGTACCAGCTCAGCTCAAGCCCGAACAAGTTCAACAAGCACGACAAGCAAGCGTACGCTCGATTCTATCCTCGCCGCATGAGCGCCGAGGTTCTTTATGACGCGGTCAACCAAGTCACTGGAACGCCGCCTTCTTTCAACGGCGTCCCGAATGACAAGCACGCTCCACGACGGGCAATCATGCTGTTCGACGAGTCGTTCAATTCCTATTTCTTGGACGTGTTCGGGCGACCCCAACGAATTAGCGCCTGCGAATGTGAGCGAGTCAGCGAAGCCAATCTGGCCCAAGCGCTGCACTTGCTCAACTCGAACGAAGTCCAGGGCAAGCTGTCTCGTGGCGGCGGCTTGGTCGACGAACTCGTCCGTGACAAGAAGAAGTCGCACGAAGAAAGGATCAAAGTCCTCTTCCAGTGGTGCTTCTCGCGAAACCCAACGGACCGTGATTTGTCGGCTGCGTTGCGACACATCCAGAAGAACGAGAGGAACGTGAAGGACGCCTATGAAGACGTCCTCTGGGCCCTGATCAACACCAAAGAATTCGTCTTCAATCGATAACCGACAGCCCGAAGACGATTCTGGAAAACCAACGAACGCCGTGGAACCTGGTTCCACGGCGTTTTTTGTGCCCACTTCTGGATTTTCGAATACTCGTTCGCCAGACGTTTAAACCAGCCCGAAACGCGAAACGTCTTGTTACGCTTCGCTATTTCAAAGGCAACTCCACCGTTTTCCCTTCGGTTGCGGCTTTGTAGATCGCCAAGATGACTTCGACCGAACGACGTCCTTCGCGGCCATCGACTAACGGTTCGCGATTCTCCTGAATGGCCTTTACGAAGTCGGCCAATTGTCGACGGTGCCCCTCGTAAGAAATCGCCGCCGGATCGCTCGAACCGCCGGATGCCCCGACCTTCTTCGAAAATCGCTCCTTGATAGCGTCATCTTCCGCCGTTGCCGGAGTCAATTCCCATTGAAGGACGTCATCTTGTTCAATGACGACCGTCCCTTTATCGCCGTGGACCGCAATCGTTTTCGGCAAACCCGGATGAACACTGGTCGTTGCTTCGATGATTCCAAGTGCCCCGTTTTCGAATCGCAGGCAAGCGACCGCAGTATCTTCGACCTCGATTCGCTCATGAGCGAGCGTCGCGGTGAACCCAGTGATGTGCGTCGGCGAGCCCATCATCCAAAGCAACAAATCGACATTGTGGATGGCCTGATTCATCAAAGCCCCGCCACCGTCGAGAGCCTTGGTCCCTTTCCAACCGCCTTCGTCGTAATATGCCTGGGACCGCCACCATTTACAAGTCGTCTCGCCGAGCGTGACCCGACCAAAACGATGTCCCTCTACGGCCTTCTTCAATTCCATATTCGCGTCGCCGAAACGCGACGGAAAGATCGTGCAGAGCTTTACGTTATTCTTGTCGCATGCCTCGATGATTTCGTCGCACCGTTGGAGAGTGACTTCCAGCGGCTTTTCCACGACGACGTGTTTCCCTGCCTCGGCAGCCATAACGGCCGGTTCCATGTGGGCACCGCTTGGGGTCGTCACGATCACAATGTGAATGTCGTCGCGGGCGAGTGCTTGTTGAATGTCCGAATAGATTTCCCCGTCAAATCCCATGTCCGAAGCCGCGGCCTTGGCCTTCTCGGGATTTCGCGTGATCAGGGACTTGAGTTCCGCATCGGGGATGTCTCCCAACGCCTTCGCGTGAAACTTCGCGATCATACCCACGCCGACTATCGCACATCCAAGCATCTCCGGCACCTTTCCCCATCAGGACTTCAGACATCAGATGTTTTTCGTTGTTGCATGGCCTTTGTGGCTCGCCAGAAATATTGCAACCCGCTAACTCCGGCGACGAGCACCATAGCGTAAATCAAAACCGTTCGCACGTGCAAGACCCAGTTCATTTGGGCTCGAATTTCTTGAAAATATTCCAACGTCAAGAAGATCATCAGCAAGACCACACATTGCAAGACCATCTTGACCTTGCCCAGAAAACCTGCACCGAACGCCAGTCCTTGTTCCTCCATGAACTGCCGAAGCCCGGTGATTAGGAACTCGCGACTGATCACCAACGCGACCATCCAGGCTCCAATGCCCGAGTCCGCGACCGCCACGAGAAAAACCAACGCACCACAAACAATGACTTTGTCAGCGAGTGGATCGAGAACTCGCCCAAGTGGAGTGAATAGTTTGTATTTGCGAGCCACGTATCCATCGAGCCAGTCGGTGAACGCAGCGAGCCCGAACACGACCAAACACAACAGCCACAACTTCAACCCAATGCACACGAATAGCCCCACGGCCATCACGAAACGCGAGAGCGTAAGCTGATTCGCCAAATTAAAGATCGGAATTTCTTTTGGGATGTCCGTGGTCGATTGGGCCGACATGCGTCACCTGATGGGGCCAATATTCCGGGCCATCAAATCATAATCATCGGGACTGGTTACTTTCACCGTGGTGATGTCGCCGGGTTCGAGATTCTTCCCTTTCACACGTACAAGGCAATCGATGTCCGGTGCATCCGCCATCGAACGAGCCCGATAATGGTTCGGGAATTCCGGATCCGCCCCGTCGATAATGACGTCGATCTCCTTGCCGACTTGCGATTGACTATACGCCAAAGCATTCTCCTGTTGGGCAAGCATCAAGCGCCTCTGTCGTGCTTCCTTAACTTCTTCGGACAAGTGACCGTCCAATCGTGTCGCCGGAGTGCCCGGTTCGAACGAGTACGTGAACACGCCCGCCCGCTCGAAATGCGCACCTCGGACGAATTCGACCAACTCCTCGAACTCCGTCTCCGTCTCTCCCGGAAAGCCAACAATGAACGTCGTGCGGAGGGAAAGGTTGGGAATGCCATCTCGCAGTTTGCCCAACAAAGTTTCGGTCTGCCGGCGATTCACACTCCGGAGCATTCGTTTGAGCACTCGATCATTAATATGTTGAAGAGGCATATCCAGGTACGGAATTATTTTCTTCGCGGACGCAATCGTCTCAATCAAATCGTCCGTGAAGTGCATGGGATAGGCGTATAGAATCCGTATCCACTCGATGCCGTCGACCTCATCGAGTTCCCTCAGCAACTGTGCGAGCCGGATTTCACCATAGAGGTCGAGGCCATAATATGTGGTGTCTTGGGCGACAATGATCAACTCGCGAACTCCATCTTGAGCGAGTTCTTGAGCTTCACGAACCACCTCTTTGATGGGCTTGGTGACGTGTTTGCCACGCATTCCCGGGATGGCACAGAACGTGCAGAGTCGGTCGCACCCTTCAGATATTTTTAGGTAGGCGTAATGTCTTGGCGTAACCCGCAGCCGGGCCGTGTCTTCGAAAGCACGCACGGGAGCGGGTCGAAAGAGAGATTGTTGTTCGTTACGTTGTTGAACTGCTCGGTCGACGACGTTGGCGATGTCTTCGCGCCCAAAGACCCCGACGATTTGGTCGACTTCGGGGATTTCCTGCAGCAGTTCGTCTTTCTTCCTTTCGGCCAAACATCCGGCCACGACGACCGCACCAACGGCTCCCTTTTTCTTTAGCTGCAGCATTTCGCGGATCACCGACATCGACTCTTCGCGGGCCGATTCTATGAACCCGCAAGTATTCACCACCACGACGTCGGCACCTTCGGCATTCGGAACCAATGTATATCCATCTTGGGCGAGTTTTCCCAACATGCGTTCGGAATCGACCAGGTTTTTTGGACAGCCCAAGCTGACGAAGGCATACCGTCCTCGCGAAGCCGTTGGTTCTGACTGGGCACTCTCCGTAGCGGTCATGGGTTGATCGATAAGCGGAAGTTGACTCATTAGTTGCTCTCGTTACCAGGTTGATCCGAGGTCGCTGCACTTCTCAATGGTTCGATGGATTCGATTAAGAGAATGGAAATTTCTCGCTCCCGTTCTTTCGGGGCTTCGTTGTCATCACTCGTCCATTGAAAAACATGTGCCGTCGTCCGACTCACGGCAATGTTCTCTGGATGGCGAATCTCAAAAGTCTCGCCACTGGTCATTTTAATGCAAAAAGGATGAAATGGTTCAGCATCCGCAGAACGGAACAAGATTCCTCGCGTCATCCTTGTCTTGGTCCGCAAAATGGCGGCCATTCTATCATCGACAGCTTCGAACATGGGAGAGTCTTCTACTCAGTTCACCGGAAAATCTTCATTATACAAATGAACCAGAGATTGTCGGGAGCAATACGCAGGACAACAGAAGGTTGGACTCGTCTTTGGAGCTGCCGAAGTGCGAGCTTCGAGTTCGTGATGGAGAATGGTGTTTCTCGTTTTATGTTCTGGCTTTGTTTATAGCCGCGCAGCGGCGATAGATTGTAGCCACGCGGGGTAAGCCCGTGGAAAAAGACGCGTTCTTCTGTTTTGTTTGGTTTTTCTTGGGAGCCGGGAACCGGTGGTAGAAATACTCGGAGCTTCGATGTGTCTGCGGCAAAAACGAAAGAAGGCTTCTCGGTCTGAGTGTGCCCCGAGAAGCCTCCATCAATTTCAAAATCCGGCCTGACACTTTACCACGCGTCGACCTTATACTTCGGGGCATCCTTATAGATTTCACCCGATACTTTCATTCGCGACAGAACGGTATCGAGTGCCGTCGGAGGTTCCACGACAGCGGATTTCCGGCTAAAAGTGTCCTCGACTTGAGACTCCAGAGTCTTATTCGCCTGGGCAGCAACCTGGTTGAGTTTCTTCAGGGCCGGACTCGTGAACGGGAGATTTTGCCGAAACGTGACGAGTGCCTCGCGTAGCTCCTTGGCCATGTCCTTCCAGGGATAGCGGTACGGTATTCGGACTTTGTCGTCGCGCTCTGCCACCAGGTAGGCTCGATCGTTGGCATACCGTTTGATCAGTTCGACGATGTGCTTGCCAACAATCTTGACGGCGGTTTCTGGATTGTATCGAGGCATTTCGCGAGCCCGCATGCGGCACAGAGCGACCACAGCCGCGTGTCTCTCGGCAAACGTCAACGACGGATACTTGGTGTCCTGTTTCGAGAGCATGCGAATCAACGTGTAGGCCACAGGAAAATCGATGTCGCCGGCGTAGTCACTGCCCTGTATGTTTCCGAGCATCGGATACGCCGGGATGCCCCCCGCCCCCAATGCTTTGATGGCTTCACACCGGATGTACCGATACGCGTTGAGTTCGGCCTTGGGCATCGTCTTCCAATTCTCCGGCGGATGCGTCAGTAAATCATAAGCCGGTTTGAGAAGGGCCGTTTTGGCCTTACGTTGTGCGTTTTTCAAGTTCGGGCTCAGCGTGACCTTGGCTTTCAGAAAATACGTCTCCATGGCTTGGAACGCAAAGAGTTGGGCAATCGGGTCGTCTTTTCTTGAGGCGAGTTCGACAAGGAGTTGCCCCAGCGGGCGGTCCTTTTGTTCTGTTCCGGTATCGACAATTTTCGCAACCAGAGGGAGATTGAGGCCCAGATACACTTTCGCCGAACGGTAGCGTTGTTTGGCCGTCTTCTCACCATCTGTGTAAAACTCCAAGAGTTCCTTCGAGAACCCCTTTCGCAAAGCCTTGACCAATTCTTCCGAAAACATCCGACGAAAGCCACCGTTCTTGCGCAATACTCGATCATCCGTCATGGCCTTGATTTCTCGGGCGAACTGACGCCGACGGTCGGTGATCGCGCGCCTACGAAATCCCTTGGCTTCCTGATCTTGCATTTGCGGAACGAGACCCAGGTAGAGATAATACCTAGCCGCATTCGTCAAGGTGTCGCGATCGACTTTGACCCCCTGATCTCCTTTCGCCATGTTGTAAAATTTATTCCGCACAAGGAAGGGAAAAGGGTTGTCGACGTTCGTCGCACTCGACGGAAAACCTTGCCCGTAAACTCTTTTCGGCCCGGAGACCAAAATGAGGCAGGCGAAGGCGAAAAGCACTACTCGAAGTTGGGATGTGTGTGGCATTCTCAAATGTCTCTATTCGCGGGAACGTTTGGGATAGGTCCGTCTCTACGAATTGTTTTCTTTCAAGGCAATGAGCCTACGCGAAGATTCGCCAGATGACTTTCGTGAATCGCGTGGAATGGGGTCCATGTGGATTTTGGAAAGATTTTCAACGAATTCGAGTGTATTCTAATGGCAAGAGCACCTCTCAAAATAGAGAGGCTCATACCCAGCAAACGGTTTCACGACCTCACGATGTTTCTTGTTAAACCAAGAACCGAAATGGGGAATCAGGATCGTCTTCGTGTCGGATTTCGTCGACGAGTTCTTTCTTCCCTTCCCCTTTATACAACTTATTGGGGCAATTCACGACCAAACCCGCAACCGTCCCGACATTTTTGTACCCATGAACGACTCCGGGCGGAACGATCGCAATCATCGGGTTGTCTTCCCCGACAGTCACACATTGCTGGACTCGATACGAAGGAGAAGTGGGGCGGTTGTCCCACATCGCGAGATGGAAATTCGAAGGACCAAGGAAGCAGAAATAATCGGCCTGTTCGACGTGTTCGTGCGGACCTCGCGATACGCCTGGTTCGGTCATCGAAAGATACGCCATCGCAGGATGAAATTCCGAGGGAACTTCGTCGTGGCGAAAGATTTCGCATAACCAACCGCGAGAGTCGTGAAACTTCTTCAGCGGTCGCAAGATTACACCTTCGATACTGCCTTCGCGAAATTCCATGCGTTCCACTCGATTCCCTTTTTCGGGTCCTTCCCCCGATTTCGTCTTGGTCCGTGTGCCGGTTATCATTTCGCGTCCCATTGTTCTTCCGCCGCGCTGGGTCGGTGATATAGTGGTTCCAAAGTCCAAACGTTATCCACGTCGTTGGCCCGCAAACGTCGCAACCCAACGGCGAGAAGGCTTAGCGACTTGGGTAGCCAAAGCGAAGTTTCGGCAAGTATTGTGTTGGGTGGTAGGCGACTTTCTTTTCCCCGAAGCCCCAACCCAACGAGCCAACGAGAACCAGACTGAGCCTCGCCTTCTCTACCTTCCGAGCGCCATTGCTCGAAAGGTACAATCCTCACCTCCCCAACCGCATGCGGAATCCCTTTCTCGTTTCGCGTGAAACTTTGGACGTAAACGCGATCTTGTTGGGCGTCGGCAAACGTGTCCATCACAGTGACATCCGGAGGGGCTTGTTCCGCCAGGGCCGCGAACGTCGAAATCCCCACTAGTCTACATCCAGTCGCATACGCAAACGCCTTCGCCGACATGATCCCCACTCGCAACCCGGTATAGCTTCCGGGGCCTTGACTCACGAAAACGCAATCAATGTTCCTGGGCGTGAGATCGTTCTTTCGCAACAAAGTTTGGGCGGCTGGAGCCAAATCGCAAGCATGCCTGCGACTCTCGTTGAGCGAAGTTTCTCCAACGATTTGGTCTGCCACGACCAGAGCGATGTATCCTTGTCGGCTTGATGTTTCGATGAGTAAGTATGCCGGGGATTCTCGGACCACACAACTTCTCCACCTTGTCGAGTTGACCAGAGTTCGGACAGTTGCTTGTCGCTGCGCGAAAAGGCTGTTATCGTTACGATCCTTTCGCGGAGCGAAAACCAACTCCCGCTCAAACCCGCACCTCCCAACCACATTGACGGGCACAGCGAACAATACCTACAATCTTACCCGAGATTGGCAGGAAGACGACCTCTCGTTTGGCCGTGGCGGCTACTTGGTGTCGTGGTCCGACCAACACAGCTTGCCTGAATCGAGATTGTAAGCGATAGACGGGGCGAAACGAGAAGCCTCCCCCGACGAAAGGATTTTATTTTTCCATGAGTTCCCGAGAAACCCTCACCATTCATACTGACGGAGCGTCTCGCGGTAACCCAGGCCCAGCTGCCTGTGGCTACGTGATCTCCCAAGCCGGCGAGTCCTCCATCGAAGTGAATGAGTGCCTTGGTCACACGACCAACAACGTCGCCGAATACACTGCACTGGTCAAAGCGTTGGAACATGCCCACGAACTGGGCGGAAAAATAGTCAAAGTCTTCACAGACTCCGAATTGATGGTGAAACAACTCAAAGGCGTGTACAAAGTCAAGAACGAGAAGATAAAGCCGCTCTATCAACAAATCGTCGACTTGAAAAAACGTTTCGATTCGGTGACAGTGACGCACGTCCGTCGGGAATACAACTCCGACGCTGACGCTCTCTGCAATGAAGCGTTGGACGCGGGCTACACGACCAGACCAAAAGACGAAGCCGCCAAACCTTCCTTTAGTTCTTCCAGTCCCGATGGAGAACCCGAGGGGGACGAAAGGACGATCCACGACATTGGCATCGGGATCCTTCAAGAAGCCCAAGCCGCCTGGAAAGCTGCGAAGAAGAAAGCCCCGACGCCCGAAGAAGTCTGGCTGCAAATCTGGGATGCTCTACTCGACGAGGGGATCGTGCGGGAGGAGTGAACGAAAGACCTGAAATCCTCAGATGTGGTGGGGTGGTTTGGAGTCCCGGGAACGCGAAATCGGACACTCGTAGATTTCGCGTTCCTCGGCCCGAGAAGCTCAAATCAAATATCTCCTCCGCAACCACTTCCAGGGCTTCCTGGCCCAGGGAATCCAGGTCCGGTAGGCCCCTTCTTCTTTTTCTCTTTTTCCTTCTTCGCCTCTTCTTCGGCCTGCTCGCGTTCCCGAACTAACTGAGCACTCAGGCCGAACATCCGATACCTCGCCTGGCTCACCGCTTCGACCCAGTCTCGCGCGGGCCTGTTGTACTTTCCAGGATTCATTCCGTCTTGTGCGGTCTCGAACGGATTCGGGCCCCACGCTCGGGCAAAGCACTTCGCCATGATCGGACCATCGTAGTCGACGTCCCGCGGCAACTGTCGTAGCTGCTCAAGGTAGGCCAACATGGTGTCGAGTTTATTGTTCATGAGATAGTATGTCAGTGCCCAAGACGTGGCTCGCCCCAGGCCAAGTTGTTCCTTGGCCGTCTCCGTTGCCTTTTCGCGTTCCTTGGGATCTTTGAGTTGCGCCCGGAGTTGGATCGTTGCCCTCGCGGCGTGGAAATAGTTGTCCGTGACGACCTTGAACATCATCTCCCCGCAAGCCGCCGGGTTCTTCTCGCTGGGCAATTTCTTTTTTCTCTGAAAATCCTTGAAGTCGATGAATTCTCGCCAGTTGGGAACGGCGCTGGTGTGATAAAAGGCATCCCGGGACGTTCCAAAGAACCGTGCCATCCCGGTACGCACCCACTGTGCGGCAATCACATTTTGCGGCAACAACCCCGTGGCCGCCAACAATTGCTGGGTCCCGGCGTACGTCGTGGCTTCGACCTTGGCTCGTTCTTCCATGGCCTTTTGAATGATCCCCAGTGCTTGCGTGGCCAAATCGATTTGGGCTCTTGCGTTTTCTTGCGTGTGGGCATTCAAGACTTGCTTGACCGACCAACCCTTCGATTCCCAGTGCCCTTCGTTAAGGCTTTTGAGTTGGATGTAGTCTGCCGCTATCGGGCGAGTGTAGAGATACGCCACGTTCGTCCGGGGCAAGACGAATTGGTTGGCGTGTAGCGGAATCGTGAAGTGGGCGTTGTGTGCCTTCTTGAACGCCCCCTTCCGGCTCTCTAAAACACAAATGAGCCGATGGTTTGGCTGAGGGATTTCTTTCCCGTGCAGAGCAAACCAACCAAAAAACGTGGTGTAAAGAAGCTCGAGTTTATCCAGACGACTAGTTACCTCTCGGTCGTCCGCGGCGAGGGTCGTGACGATCTGGAAATGTCCACCAGAACTCGTGACCGAACGATACCCCTCCTTCTCCAAACGGTCCACCAGATTCACCGCCGTCGGATCGATTCCCTTCGGCGGGTTCCCGATGGCCTTCAACGTCTTGAGGTAGAGCGAGAATTCCTTACTCGTAAAATTTCGCTCTTTCTTGGCCAACTCGATGATTTCTTTGGCTTGCGTGGGCATTCCTCGTTGGAGGGCTTCCTGCGTGACCGTCAGGTAATCGATCAGTGTAGAATTGTCTCGCTTCTGAATGAGGCCGGCGCGAGCGGCCTTGAACCACTGCTTGGGGTGTTTTCCCAACTGCGGCTTTACGAACTCGGCAGGAACCAACGACGTTCCAAAGTCGTGCTCGATGACGTAAAATTGGTGATACGGAGAGTTCGGATTATTCGTGTAATGCCGACCGTCGCGGGCCCAAAAGCGAGCCTCGACCCAAAGCGTTTTCCCCTCGGTCGGGGTCATTCCGGTCCCCGGACCACCGGGCCCCATGGGGCTATTGGGAAACCCTGGCTCGCCACCTCCCGGACCACCAGGTATGCCTGGACCTCCCGGATTCGTTTGTCCACCCGGGGTTTTCGGTTGCCAATTCCCCGGCTGAACTTTACCCAAGTTCACACGGAGTCGAAGGAACCGGCCTTCTTTCTTTCGTTGTTGGGCTTCGGTAACCGGCAGGCCGAATGCCAGGAGGATGAGGAAGGAAAGACTCCAGCGAAACATAGTTGTATGTCTCCAACAGTGAGGTGGAACAAACCGAAAAATGACTTGGCGTCTCGATTCGGAGAGATTGTACAATTTCATTGTCCCGTTATTGGTGAGGACCCGCAATCCTAATTTCAATTTGGGTTGTGGTTCCGGGGTGCAAGAGGGAGCCCAACGATTTCTTGGGAATTCATTCGAGAAAACTGTGCATCTCTCCCACCAAAAAGTATAATAAAAAGCACACTAATTCTTCACAGAAGGAGTTTTACCATGAGCTTCAAAATGGAAAGGGTCCACGTTTGGACGGGAGAAGTCGAAGATCGACCAGGCGGAACAGCCGCCATCTTGGCACAACTGGCACACGCCGGGGCGGATTTGGAGTACATCTTCACCCAACGCTTGCCAGAGAAGCCAGGATTCGGCGTTCTGTATGTTGCTCCCGTCACTGGACATGACCACGAAGCGGCGGCCCGAGCCGCCGGACTGCACGAAACCGACAGTCCCATCGTGCACCGTCTCGAGGGTGACAACGCTGCCGGTTTGGCCCACCGCTTGACCCAACATTGGGCCGAAGAGGGTATCAGTTTTTCAGGATTGACGCTCAGCGCGATCGCCGACAAATTCATTGGTTACGTCGCCTTCGACACGGTCGCCGACGCCAACCGAGCCGCCCAGATTCTTGCCGAAGAAGGCAACGGCCACACCGTGGCGCATGTTTAACCACTCTTGCTCCCTTGGGCCAATGGTCCCCGAGACCCAAAACGCTTTTCCAATTTATCCCCGCCCACAATTCAAAGGGCAATCGCTAGTTTTGGGAACGAAAATCGTCTATCTTGCAACGTCCCATTGAACTTCCCCATATTCGACGGAGATCAATCACATAGGCTTGGGATTTCCCTGACCGAATCCCCTTCTTGAGCCCAGCAAACGTTTTCCCTTCTTGCCGAACCGCAAAAGCTCCCGGCGTACCAAAGAATCGGTCCGCCTCTGCGTTCGCCCGGGAAAACACAGTGATTGTCAACGAATTTACTCCCAAACGCTCGCACTCGGTCTTTGTCCGTGCGCGAGCGTTTTTGTTTGTCCTGTCGCTCTCTCCGGAAAAAGATTCGATTTCCGTGGCGATTGCGCTTGCTTCCCTCGACGGGAACCACCACATTGCAATCGTATTTCGCCGGACTTTTTTCTTGGATTGGAGAATCATCGTGGCCGCAAAAAAGATATTGATGCTAGTGGGGGACTTCGTCGAGGACTATGAAGTCATGGTACCGTTTCAAGCTTTGCAGATGATAGGACATAACGTCGTCGCAGTTTGTCCGGACAAGCGAGCCGGAGACACCGTCAAGACGGCAATCCACGATTTCGAGGGCGACCAAACGTACTCCGAGAAGCCTGGCCATCATTTTACGCTTAATGGAACTTTCGCAGACGTGATAGTGACCGAATTCGACGCTATCGTGATTCCCGGCGGACGAGCGCCGGAATATCTCCGAACGAACCCCAAGGTCCTCGAAGTCGTCCAACACTTCATGCAGAACAACAAACCGATCGCGGCGATCTGTCATGGACTGCAATTGCTGGCCGCTGCGAAGGTTCTGGAGGGCCGTACTTGCACGGCCTATCCAGCATGTCTTCCGGAAGTGAAACTGGCTGGGGGAAAAACGCCCGAAGTCCCCATCGATGGTGCCATCACCGACGACAATCTGGTCACGGCTCCTGCCTGGCCGGCACATCCTCAATGGCTCGCCCAGTTTCTCAAAGTTCTGGGGACCCAGATCGTCGTTTGAGTTGTTGATTTTGAGTGTCGCCTTCCGCTCCGCCAAAGGACGCCTGTTTTCGTTATTGTTTTCGTTTCCGTATGTTTTTTTGTCTTGATTCTTCGTGGCGTCAATCTGACCCTTTGAAACAAAATCCAGACCATGATTTCTTTCGCGTTCCCACCTCCGCTTTCGAACTCCGCTTGACTTGAACGTGGTTACGGCTATAAGTCTGCCTCGCAGCTTTCCGAACCGGAGACCGAAGGCCGCGCTGCTTCGGGGGAGTTGGGGCAGCATGTCGCCGAATGCTGCCGTGGGCGTGAACCCAGAGAATGGCACTCATTCGGAACGCAACCGGGTCTACCTTAGGTGGGGAGTGAAGGTCGTGAGAATGCCGAAAAATCAGATACGAACATTCCCGAACCGCCCAGGCCAGGAAAGCCGAAGACCGGCTTTGCGTCTACTCGTCGCCTGCCTGTTCACAATGCTTCCGCTGACCGGATGTCTGGGAAAGATCCAGACTCCCTTCGATGCGTTTCGCTCAGGAAAAGGCATCATCCCGAAAAGTCTGCTGGCGAGTGATAACATCGTTCTGGCAGGTGGCCGAAGCGGAACGAACCCACAGGCCGTCGCCGAATTCGATAACGCAAAGAAATTGTTCGCACGCGAAGATTATTCAAATGCTCGATCGGCCTTTTATACACTCGCACGCAAAAAAGACACGCCGCCAGACGTCGCCGAAGCCTGCCTCTTCTACGAAGCCGAATGCTACCGAATGGAAGAGAGGTATCCGAAGGCTGCCGAAATTTATTCCCAGATGCTGAAGGAATATCCCCGCAAGACGCACCACAAATACGCACTGGAACGAATGTTTGACATTGCCAATTACTGGCTCAACGACACACGTAAGGTCCTCGAAAAAACACAGGAAGTTGGCAAGCCTGGAAAATCTCAATTCGTTATGCCCGTCTCGTTCGTCCAGTGGGACAAGCGAAAACCAATGTGGGACATGGAAGGGCGGGCGCTCAAACTACTCGAGCAGGTCTACATCAACGACATTGGTGGCGAACTGGCCGAGCAATCGCTGTTTTACCTCGGCAGCGTGAACATGCTCCGCGGACACTACGGCGACGCGGACCACTACTTCTATCAGATCGTTCAGTATCACCCGAACGGCCACCGAGCCCCCCAGGCGATTCAACTGGCGATGATGTGCAAGAAACTCAGCACGGGCGGCCCCGAATACGATGGACGAAAGTTGGCCGAGGCACGCGACCTGATCCACAGAGCTTTGCAGGCCTATCCTCAGCTGCGCGACAACCAGGGCGGATTCTTGAGGGATGAGTTGATCTCGATCAACATGCAGCAAGCCGATTCCGATCTACAAGTGGCCAATTTTTATCTTCGCACCGGCCACCCGGCATCGGCGTTGTTCTACTACGAGATCGTCCGCCGACGATATCCGAACACCAAACACGCCGAGATCGCTCTGAAGCGAATGAACCAAATTCGAGATCGTGTAGACCGTGAGCGAGAGTCTGCGGGACAAGGCAATTGGTACGACAGCATCAATATTTTCCGGAGTGCCAAGAAGAGCGCCGACAATCCTCCGCCTCCTTCGCCGTCTTCGCTGCCTGCCGGACCACCGAGTTCGTCGCGATTCCAGTTGCCAAATTGGTTACGCCGATCGGAAAACCAAAAGCTCGAACAAGCACCAATGCCCCGGACGTTGCAACCGCAACAAGGAAACGGCTATCAATATCGATAGGAAATTTGAAATTCGCGTGAGTGGTGATGGTTTTGGAGTGTCGCCTTCCACTCCGCGAGAAGTGTGACACTGCTTACTTGCGAGATGGTCTTCAGCCGACTCCCTTGTCTCAAATGTCTTCTGTTCCGCTATGTCCGAGAAATCCCAGACCATATATAATGGTCTTAGTTCAGAGGAATCGTGTATCCCTCTCTTGCGTGGGCAAAGGGTAACCTATGCTGGTGTGCTCATCCTTGACCGAAAAGCCAACGACACCGAAACCATCCCGACCAGTTCGTAGCTCTTGCTGGTTTCGGTTGTGGTATGCCCTGTTCGCGCTGGCTCCGATTATTCTTGCCGCTTGCGAATCGGATGGTCATTTCACGTTCTTGGGATACACAAGTCGTCCCGTTTACGACACAACGATCCGCACCGTCCGCATTCCGATCTTTGGAAACGAAACGACACGCCAGGGACTCGAGTTCGACCTCCACAAAGCACTCGTGCGCGAGATCGAGAGCAAGACCCCCTATAAAGTGGTCCCTGCTCACGCTGCCGCCGACACAGAGTTAATTGGCCGGATTATCTCCTTGAACAAAGCCGTCACGAACGTCAACCAACTCGGCGAGACACGAGAAGCCCAGTTGACCCTGGGAGTCCAGGTCGAATGGCGAGACTTACGACCAAAGGCTCAGGGCGAAATCATCCGCGATCCACTCGGCAACCCGACTAACGAACTCCCACCTGGTGGAGAACTTGCCAAAGGGAAGGAACCGAAAGTTCTCGTTCAGTCGCTGTCTTCGTTCGTCCCAGAAATCGGCCAATCCTTCTCGAGTTCTCAAATTGAACTGAGCAAAAAAATGGCCGTCCAAATTCGCAGCATGATGGAGAAAAGCTGGTAACGCACGAACGACATTTACACCTTCGACCTGACAACACCCCCGTTCTCGAATTGCAGTTCTACGACCTTCCACAATCCTGGCAACTTCCTAAGCGGACCTTGAGCCTAACCAACCGTCCGCTCGTTATGGTGATTGTCAACGTCACCCCAGATAGTTTTTCCGACGGCGGCCAGTTCAGCACGACCGAAACAGCACTCGTACACGCGCGCTCGCTTGTGACCAACGGAGCGGACGTCCTCGACATTGGCGGGGAGTCCACGCGACCCGGTTCGCGGCCAGTTTCCATTCAAGAAGAAATCGACCGCGTCGCGCCAGTCGTCGAGACATTGGCCAAAGAGATCAACATTCCAATTTCCGTCGATACCTCCAAAGCCGAAGTCGCCCAAACGTGCGTATCCCTTGGCGCGGAGATCATCAACGACGTCACCGGATTCCGCGGCGATCCGCAAATGATATCCGTTGCCGCAAAGACGAATGCCGGTCTTGTTGTCATGCACATGCTCGGAACGCCCCGAACCATGCAACAATCCCCCGAGTATGACGACGTCGTCACAGACATTCGGGACTTCTTCGCCGAGCGAGTTCAAAAGCTAGTCGCGAGCGGGATTTCACGAGAGAGAATCGTCATCGATCCCGGTATTGGCTTTGGAAAAACTCTCGCGCATAATCTAGGTCTCGTGCGCCGTCTTTTTTCGTTTCGCGAACTGGGGCTCCCGATCTTACTCGGAGTTTCGCGGAAAAGTTTTCTCGCCAAGGTCTTGCACCGCGAGACGCACGAACGACTGGCGGGTTCCTTGGCCGTGGCCTGTTTTGCCATGTCTCGAAATGCCGTCGATGTTCTTCGCGTCCACGACGTCGCCGAAACTTGCGACGTCGTTCGGATGTGGCGGACGCTCGATTCCTCTCCCCCGGAATAATTTTTGCCAACCCTGGATTCACTTATGGACCTAAAGACCTATTCGCGAGGGCTCGCCGACCAAGCCAAGAAAGCCTCCCGGCTCATGACATCACTGCTCGGAGGTCAGAAGAACTCGTGGCTGCATCGAGCTGCCGACGCTCTCGAGAACCAACAACAGCGCATCGGAGATGCGAACGCCAAAGACATCGACCTCGCTCCACAATTTGAGTTGACATCGGCACAGATTGACCGACTGCGGCTAACTCCCGCTCGAATCACGGCAGCCGCCAACGGACTCCGCGAAATCGCTCAACTACCAGATCCCATTGGCCGTATTCTCGAGAGCAACATCCGCCCTAACGGACTCGAAGTCCAAAAAGTCAGCGTTCCTCTCGGGGTGATTTTTTTCATCTACGAATCACGACCGAACGTTACGGTCGACGCCGCGGGTCTCTGCGTCAAGAGCGGCAACGCGGTAATTCTGCGCGGCGGCAAGGAAGCTCTCCATTCCAACCTGGCGCTCCATGCGATTCTTCAAGAATGCCTCACGCAAGAAGGACTCCCGCCCGAGGCCGTCCAACTCGTGAACACGTCCGAACGCGCAGTCGTGGGCGAATTGTTGCAACTCAACGAGTCTATTGATCTAGTGATCCCTCGTGGCGGCGAAGGACTAATCCGGCGTGTCGCCGCCGAAGCCACCATGCCAGTGCTCAAGCACTATCACGGGAATTGTCACGTCTACGTCGACGAGTCGGCGGATTTGGAAATCGCAAGACGCATCACAGTAAACGCAAAGTGTCAACGTCCGGGCGTGTGTAATGCTGCGGAAAGTCTCTTAGTTCACGAGAAGATCGCCGCGGAATTCTTGCCAGCCGTTTCCAGGGAACTTATTGCGTCGGGCGTTCGTCTGAAAGGATGCGAAACGAGCCAGAGCCTTGTGCCCGAGATGGAGCTGGCCACCGAAGACGACTACTTCACAGAATTTCTGGAGTTGACCCTGTCCATCAAAGTCGTCGAGTCTCTCGACCACGCGATGAACCACATCGCTCAATATGGTTCTGGCCACACCGAAGCGATAATCTCGAACGATTGGCATGCGGTTCGCCAGTTTACACGCCGGGTCGATTCGGCAGCCGTGATGGTCAACGCCAGCACTCGGTTTCACGACGGGTTCGAACTTGGCCTCGGGGCAGAAATTGGCATCAGCACGGATAAATTTCATGCCCGAGGGCCTTGTGGTTTGGTAGAATTGTGCAGTTATAAATATCTAGTGTTCGGAGATGGTCACACTCGACAGTAGCCCTCGACTGTCGGCCTCCCACAACTCCCCCGTATCGCAACGCGCTAGCTCCTCCAGGTGGATCGATCCATGGCAGGTGTGCTGTTAACCACGCTATTCTTCCTGACGTTGTTGTCTGCGTTGTTCCTCGTCATCGCATACCAACGACGGCGGCAATTCACGGGCCAATTATCGATGGTCTCCCGCCAGCACGAGGAACTCTTGCAAGGCGGACAACTCAACCATTCTCTCCTTGAGGCCACCAAACGCCGATTCCGCGAGTTGCTCGAACGCGGCGAAGTCGGTGCCGTCGAAGCCAGTCTGCGCCCCGGCATCCAATACGTCGTCCAGGTGCGGGCGTTGGCCGAAATCGGAACCGAAGACGCGGGCCAAATTCTTGAACGGCAAGTCCAACGGAAGCTCAGCGACGACGAGTTGGAACAGGCGTGGTACTGGATCGATTTGGCCCAAAGCCTTCGGGTGCTCAACCGAGACGAGAGTCTGCCTCAGCTATTGCGTTACGCCCAAGTCACGGACGACATTCCGCTGAGCCACCTCTTCGCCGTCGAAGTCGTGAGCTTTCTCGGTTTTTCTGGCTACGTCAAGGCATCCGACACGCCTCTGGGTTGCGCGGCCCTTCGCGTATTACAAAAGGCGATGGAGGGCGTCCGCCGCGGATATCCCGCTGTGTTGATCGCCGATGCTCGGCTCGGCGATACGGTCGAGCAAGTCTGGGACCACCGACCCGCCGAAGTTTCGCCGTTGATCGTCCGCGTATTCGCCGAAACCGTCCGGATTCTCCGTCGCGGTTCGAACCTCTCGCTCGGCGTGGTTGACGAACGAGGAGAAGTGGAATCGTTGGAATGGCAAGTCTCTCGATTGACCGTTTTGGAACCCGCCTTCGTCGAGTATCTCCGCCAGGCTCCGGCGCATTTGTTGGAGATTGTTCAGACCGGCACGCCCGACGAAATTCGCGACGCCTTGTTGGCCCTCCAGGACCTTCGCGCCGAGACTTCCCCGGCCCTTCTGAAAGTGTTGAAAAATCCCGACTTCCCGCATCCCGAGTTAGCCGTCGAAACACTGCGCTGGTCACGCGATCCGAGGGCAAGGGACTGGCTTTGTGATTGGGTCAACAGCACCGTACGCGAGTCAAAGCGCCACTGGCTTGGATTGTTCCGACTCAACAATCCGGCCAACGGTCTGCATTCGCTTCCGTACACGTCGATCTTGCGAGCATTCCGCGGACATCCGAGTCACGAAACCGAAGAACTCCTTCTCGAAGGTCTAGACAGCCGTAACCCGCTCCACAAGCTCGCGGCCCTTGGGAGTTTGGGTTGGTGGGAACCGGTTCGCACCCAGGAAGTCTTGGACTCGTTACGAGCAACTCGGTGTGAAGCGCACCCACTGGTACGTCGTGCGGCCAACGCTGCCCTCGCGCGCCTAGGCGAGCGACACGCCTTGCAATGGTTCCGCCAAAAACTCACGGGGGAAAACGTCGAACGAGTTTGCGAAGCGATTCACCTCATCGCCACTGAAGGCATCACGTTGTTGTGGCCCGAACTCGACCGGCTCTTTGATTCGGACAATCCAGACGTGGCCCACATTACCCGAGTTGCACTTCATCAACTATTCGAAGAGCTGGAACAGAATATGAGCGTGTAGGTGGTCGTTTGGGAACTCGTCGGGATCCCACATTTCATTTCCGCCGTGTCATCCGGAAACACGCAGCGCCGATCCACCAAAATGAAATGACGACCCAGAACTGGCCAACGGCAAACCAACTCGCCAAAAGGAACCACCCTCGCACTGCCTCGAAAATTTCGCCGAGAACATACGGCAACCACAGCGCCTGGAGGACCACCCCGGCCACGACAAAACCAACGACCAACACCGACGTTCGAACTCCCAGACGCCCGAGGAGTCGCCCGACACGGTCAGGCGTCACACTGGCAATCGAATCATCCGCGGTCACCGCGACGATCGACAGAAACCAGTACACCACCGCGGCAACGATGACTTCCAACAGAATCAACCAATCCACGACGAGGAAATCTCCGCCGTAAATCCAATACCAAAACGCAATGCCCAACACCGGCCCCGGTCCCGCAAGAAAGCACGCCAAACATCGCCACCAACTCTTGAAGACGTGTTGAGCCACAAAGCCCAAGCCCGTGAGTGCAACGTCCTCGCCCGCGACCACCGAGGCCAACA